>JAXDOA010000064.1:0-3584 GCA_034669125.1 Hyphomicrobiales bacterium | reverse complement strand
TTCGGCGCGCCTCATAATGACCGGCCAGGCGCAGTCGCAGAATTTCACCGCGGCGCAGTTCAAGACTGCGGTGTGCGACAAGGTCAAGGGCTTGTTCGACTGTGCGAGCGGCCTGAAGATCGACGTGAAGACCTACTCGGCATTCGGTTCGGTCGACAATTCCAAGCCGGTCGACGCGAACGGCAACCTGAAGACCAACTTCGGTTATTCGCCGGGCGGCCCGGGTGAAATCGTGGTCGTACGCCTGATGTACGAATTCCCGGTCTACGCCTCGCTGCTCGGATTCAATCTCAGCGACATGTCGAGCAGCAAGCGGCTCGTGATGGCGACCGCGGCGTTCCGCAACGAGCCGTATCAATGAGAGGCCGGACCATGACATTCGCTCTGCTCGCCGCGCGCGTGCGGCAGCCGTTGCGCGATTTCGCGGGCGACAAGCGCGGCGTCTCGGCGGTCGAGTTCGCGATGCTGCTTCCGCTGATGGTCACGCTCTACATCGGCGGCGTCGAAGTCTCGTCGGCGATCGCGGTCGACCGCAAGGTGACGCTGGTGGCGCGCACGCTCGGCGATCTCGTCGCCCAGTCGACCGCCGTCAACGCCACCGACATGACCAACATCCTCAACGCCGCGACGACGGTCGTTCAGCCCTACTCCGATACGCTGATCAAGGTCGTCGTCTCGCGCGTCGACATCGACGCGAACAGTGCCGCGAAGGTCGTCTGGAGCAAGACCAAGAACGGCACCGCGCGTGCGGTCAATTCGCCCGTGACGCTGCCGGCGGCGCTCAAGACCGCGAACACGTCGCTGATCTGGGCGGAGACCGAGTACGCCTACACGCCGACCATCGGCTATGTGATCACCGGCACGATGACGCTGAAGGATCAGATCTACATGCGGCCGCGGCTGTCCGACACGGTGGCGTGCAACAGCTGCTAGGGGCTCACGCGATCGGCAGCACGGTGGTCTGCTTGATCCGCTCCATCGCGAAGCGCGACGTGACGTTCTTCAGCGGGATCGCGGCGATCAGCCGTTTGTAGAACGCGTCGTAGTCCTGGATGCTCGCGCAGGCGACGCGCAGCATGTAATCGACGTCGCCGGCCATCCGATAAAATTCCATCACCTCGGGCATCTGGCGCACCGCTTCGGCGAAACGGGCGAGCCATTCCTCCGAATGATCGCCGGTTTCGATTGCGACGAACACCGAGACGCCGAGCCCGACCTTGTCGGGATCGACCACGGCGACGCGCTTCTGGATCACGCCCTCGGCTTCCAGTTTCTGGATGCGCTTCCAGCACGGGGTCGACGACAGCCCGACGCGGTTGCCGACCTCGGCGACCGATAGCGACGCGTCTTGCTGCAGGACCGTGAGGATCTTCCGGTCGATGCCGTCCATGCCAAAATTCCTTGTAAATCGAGACGAACTTGTCTCGCCTGGCGCCAGAATAGAATATCATTCTTATTTGGCGCTGCTATCTGTTATTATAGAGAAAAATATTCTATTTCAAGAGGGAGATCGACCGAGGCCGCCACCATGACTCTCCCTTCTGCGCTGCGCTCCCGGACCCTCGTTCTCGTGTCACTGGCCGTGCTCACGATCGCCGCTGCGGCACGCGCCGACAGCGCGACGCCGCTGGTCTCGACCGGTTGGCTGAAAGAGCATCTGAAGGACCCTGACGTATTCGTGCTCGACGTTCGCTCCGCGATCGATGGCGGCGGCGTCGAGGCGTACCAGAAGGGGCATATCCCGGGCGCGATCCATAGCGACTACGACAAGGCCGGCTGGCGCGTCACGCGCGGCGGCGTGCCGTTCATGCTGCCGACGCTTGCCGAACTGGAAAAGCTGATCGGCGAACTCGGCATCGACGAGGACACCCACGTGGTCGTGGTGCCGGCCGGCGTGCACGTCACGGATTTCGGTTCCGCGGCACGCACCTACTGGACCCTCAAGGTCGCGGGGCTCTCCAAGGTCTCGATCCTGGATGGCGGCTACGCCGCGTGGGCGGCCGGACAGAACGCCGTCGAAACAGGGCCGAGCAAACCGTCGCCGAAGATCTTCACCGCGACGCTGAACAAGGCGCTGCTCGCGGAAAGCGGCGACGTGCAGAAGATCGAACAGTCGGGCGGCGCGACCTTGATCGACTCGCGGCCCGCGTCGTTCTTCGTCGGCAAGCAGAAGGCACCGGCAGCGCTTGCCTACGGGCATATTCCCGGCGCCGTGAATGTCGACAGCGCGACGTTCTATGACTCGAAGAATAATCGCCTCAAGCCGCAGGCCGAGCTTGTATCGATCGCGGCGGCGTTGCCGGGCGGCCCGGCGGTGACCTATTGCAACACCGGGCACTGGGCGGCGACCGACTGGTTTGTGCTCTCGGAGATTCTCGGCCGCAGCGATGTGCGCCTCTACTACGGCTCGATGGTCGACTGGACCTCCGACGCGAGCCGCCCGCTTGCCTCCGCGCGCACCAAGTGGGATGACCTGAAGAAGACGTTCGGCTTCGCGTCGTAAATTCCGGGACTGCAATGAGTACAGCGACGCTCTCGCCGTCGACCGAATTGCCGCGGCTCGATTGGCCATTCCTGATTGCCGCCGTGCTCGGCACCGCCGTGCTCGTCGCGCTGGTCGCGCTCGACGGACATCCGGCCTCCGCCGCGCTGGTGATCCTCGGCTTCGCGCTCGGCGTCGCGTTCCTGAAGGCCGAGTTCTCGTTCACGGCCGCGTGGCGCCGCTTCCTGGCGAACGGCGAGGCGGGCGGGTTGCTCGCCGCGCTGCTGCTGATCGCGGTCGCAGCGCTCGTGATCGTGCCGGTTGCCGCACTCGCCCCCGGCTTCGGCGGCGCCATCGCGCCGATTGGGCCATCGCTCGTCATTGGCGCCTTCGTGTTCGGCATCGGCATGCAGCTTGCGAACGGCTGCGGCTCCGGCACGCTGTACACGGCGGGCGGCGGTTCGGGCCGTATGCTGATCGCGCTGGCGCTCTTCATCGTCGGCAGCGTCATCGGCAGTTTTCATCTGCCGGCATTTCTGGCGCTCGGCGGCGTCGATCCCATTCTCGCCTCCACTTATTTCGGTCCGTGGGGCGGGCTGGCGGTGACGCTCGCCAGCATTGCGGCCGTGGCCCTCGTTATCGCGCTCATCGCCCGCGCGCGCGGCGCGAATCTCAAGCCGCGCCCGCTGATCGTCATCGGCGCGATAGCAATCGGCGCGCTGTCGATCGGCGTGTTCCTCGCGGGCCACCATCCGTGGAGCGTGACGTTCGGCTTCACCGTGTGGGGCGCAAAGCTTGCTGCGCTCGCCGGCTTCGATTTCTCGCATGGGGAATTCTGGCAATGGCCGGGGCCGAAGCGCGCACTCGCCGAATCCATTCTCTCCGACACATCGAGCCTCACGGACTTGGGCATGATCCTCGGCGCGATGGCGGCGGCCGCGGCCACAAAGCCGTTCGCCCGTACCGCATGGCCGCCGGCCCGCTCTCTCGTCGCCGCCGCGATCGGCGGGCTGCTGATGGGCTGGGGCGCGCGCATCGGCTTTGGCTGCAACATCGGCGCGTTTATCGGCGGCGTCGCCTCCGGCTCGCTGCACGGCTGGGT
>JAXDOA010000063.1:0-4281 GCA_034669125.1 Hyphomicrobiales bacterium | reverse complement strand
CAGCATCTTGGACGAGGTGCCGAGCTCCATGATCGGAAACAGGTCGGTCAGATAATCGCGCAGCACGTTACCGGTGACGGAGATGGTGTCCTGCCCTTTGCGGATGCGCTCGAGCGAAAACTTCATGGCTTCGACCGGCGCCAGAATGCGGATGTCGAGCCCCTTGGTGTCGTGATCCTTCAGGTACTTCTCGACCTTGGCGATGACCTGGGAGTCGTGCGCGCGTTTGGCGTCGAGCCAGAACACCGCCGGGGTGTTGGTGAGACGCGCGCGGCGCACCGCGAGCTTGACCCAGTCCTGGACCGGCGCGTCCCGCAGCTCGCACATGCGGAAGATGTCGCCGGTCTCGACCGGACGCTCCAGCAGCACCTTGCCGTCGTCGGCGACGACGCGAACCGTTCCGCCCGCGGGCACCTCGAACGTCTTGTCGTGCGAGCCGTATTCCTCGGCCTTCTGCGCCATCAGCCCGACGTTGGGAACCGAGCCCATGGTCTTGGGATCGAATGCGCCGTGGGCCTTACAGTCGTCGAGGACCGCCTGATATAGCGTCGCGTAGCTGCGGTCCGGGATCGCCGCCATGACGTCATGCAGCTTGCCGTCGGCGCCCCACATGCGGCCGGAATCGCGGATCATCGCAGGCATCGACGCGTCGACGATGACGTCTGAGGGCACGTGCAGGTTGGTGATGCCCTTGTCGGAATTGACCATCGCGAGGCCGGGCCGTTTCGCATACTCGGCCGCGATGTCGTCTTTGATCGCCTTCTTCTCGGCCTCGGGGAGCGTCTCGATCTTCGACAGCAGATCGCCGAAGCCGTTGTTCACGTTGACGCCGAGCTTCTTCAGCGTCGCGGCGTGCTTCTCGATCACATCGGAGAAGAAGGCGGACACGGCGTGGCCGAAAATGATCGGATCGGCGATCTTCATCATCGTCGCCTTGACGTGCAGCGAGAACAGCACGCCTTCTTTCTTGGCGGCCGCGATCTGCTCGTCAAAGAAGGCGCGCAGCGCCTTGGCGCTCATCACCGCGCCGTCGATGATCTCGCCGGCCTGGATCGGCGTCTTCGCCTTCAGCACCGTGGTCTTGCCGTCGGCGCCGACCAGCTCGATGCGGGCGTTGGTAGCGGCAGCCACCGTGGTCGAGATTTCCGAGCCGTAGTAATCGCCACTTGGCATGGACGACACGTGCGACTTGGAGTCCTTGCTCCAGGCGCCCATCTTGTGCGGATTCTTGCGGGCGTATTGCTTGACGGCGCCGGCGGCGCGGCGGTCGGAATTGCCCTCGCGCAGGACCGGGTTGACGACGCTGCCGAACACCTTGCCATAACGGGACTTGATGTCCTTCCCGGCGTCCGTCGTCGGGTTGTCCGGATAGTCCGGAACGGCGTAGCCCTTGCCCTGAAGTTCCTTGATCGCGGCCTTGAGCTGCGGGATCGAGGCGGAGATGTTGGGCAGCTTCATGATGTTGGCTTCGGGCCGCGTCGCGAGCTCGCCGAGTTCGGTGAGTTCGTCGCCGATCCGCTGCGCAGGGGTTAGCTTCTCGGGGAAATTCGCGAGGATGCGACCGGCGAGCGAAATGTCCTTCAGCTTCACGGATACGCCCGCCGCGCCCACGAAGGCTTCGACGATCGGCAGCAGGGAGAAGGTCGCGAGCGCCGGGGCTTCGTCGACTTTGGTCCACATGATTTCGAGATTTGGCATGCTTGCACCTTTGGTCGCCGTGCTTGTTTGGGCCGACCGGAAACTGGACATTGATGGGAGGACCGGCGTGCGCCCGTGGACAGGCGCCGGCCTGTAAGCGCGCGTGCCTATAGCATTGGCGGGTAGGGGGCGGAAGCTGAGTTTTCAAGCACTCCGCAACCTTTGACGCCAGCCGCTATGCCGCTATACGGCCGGTTATTCGAGGTTCGTAGATGCCAGGCGCCGGGACCGACAAGACCAAACGATGGGTGGAGCAGCCGGGACCGTGCGTGATCCTGGTCGAGCCGCAGCTTGCCGACAACATCGGCGCGGCGGCGCGTGCGATGGCGAATTTCGGGCTGTCCGAGTTGCGCCTCGTCTCGCCCCGGCAGGGATGGCCGAATGAGCGCGCCTCGGTGATGGCGGCGGGAGCCGACCGCGTGCTGAACGACGCGAAGGTTTTCGACTCGGTCGAAGCCGCGATCGGCGACCTGAACTACGTATTTGCCACGACGGCGCGCGCGCACGACCAGGCCAAGCCCGTGGCCGATGCCGGAGAGGCGGCTCGGATCGCTGCCGAGAAAGTCACGGCCGGCGAGAGCGTCGGGCTGATGTTCGGGCGTGAGCGCAACGGGCTGGAAAATCACGAGGTCGCGCTGGCCGATCGCATCATCACGCTGCCGGTCAATCCGGCGTTTGCCTCGCTCAACCTCGCCCAGGCGGTCGTGATCGTTGCTTACGAGTGGTTCAAGCTCAGCTCAGGCGGGACGTTGCCGTTCGACATGCCGCGCAAGTCGGACGCGGCGCCGCGCCAGCAATTGCTCGCCTTCTTCGCCAATCTGGAGCACGAACTGGAGAAGGTCGAGTTCTTCCGCCCGCCCGACAAGCGCGAGACGATGCAGATCAACCTGCGCAACATCTTCTCGCGCATGCAGCCGACGCGGCAGGACATCCAGACGCTCTCCGGCGTCATCATGTCGATCGCCGAAGGGCGCAAGGGGCCGGCAACCGGCGGCGTGCTCAACGGCACGGAAGCGTCCGCCCTGCGTGCCGTGATCGCCGAGCATGGCGGCGGGCAGGTGCCGGGTGAGCGCGGGCCGGTGCGCGGGCTTGCGCGTCTCCTGCGGCGCAATCCGACCGATGCGGAGCGCGCGCTGTGGAACGCGCTGACGAAAGACCGCCGCTTCGCCGGGCTCGGCTTCAAGCGGGCGACGCCGGTCGGCACGCACATCACCGATTTCGTATCGTTTCCGCTGCGCCTCGTCATCGACATCGTGCCGGAGGCGGAATCGCAAGAAGCCGCGCGAACGCGCGCCCACACGCGCGGCTGGCTCGCCGAGCGCGACTACCGGGTGGTGGAGCTTCGGCGCAGCGACGTGGAGCGCGATGTCGCGGGGGCGCTCGACACCATCGCGGCGGCGGTTTCGGCCGCCTCGTAGCGGCGCTAGCCGCTCGCCTTGATCTCGGCGATCGCCTTCTCCATCAGGTCCACCATGGCGCGGCGGATGTCCTGGTCGGACTGCACGATGCCCTTGGCGTCGAAATCCTTGCGCACCTTCTTGAACACGTCCTCTTCGCCGGCCTCCTCGAAGTCGGCCATGACGACGTCCTTGGCGTAGACATTGGCGGCATCGCCCGATACGCCGAGCTTCTCCGCCGCCCAGAGCCCGAGCAGCTTGTTGCGGCGCGCGTTCGCCTTGAAGCGTAGCTCCTCGTCATGGGCGAACTTCTTCTCGAAACCTTCCTCGCGCTTGTCGAAGGTGGTCATGCTCGCCTCGTGGGCTGACGGATGTTTGGGATAGCGGAAAACTTGACTTGCATATCGGGCCGAAATGCACAAATCAACGTGGCATAAACGCGGCACCGCCGCCTGATACGAGCGAGGGAGTAGTGATTGTGCTCCCTATCACGATCCGCTAGGTTCCCGGGACGGTCGGGCAGGTCTTTTGGTACGGTTGAGTCGCACCGCCCGGTCCCGCCGCCGCCGGCCTCACGCAGTTTTACGGAGTCACGGCATCAGATGGATTTTCTCAAGCCACGGTACACGCCTATGAGCCGCCGTCGCCGCATCTACGAGGGCAAGGCGAAGATTCTCTACGAAGGGCCCGAGCCCGGCACCCTGATCCAGCACTTCAAGGACGATGCGACCGCCTTCAACGCAAAGAAGCACGAGGTCATCGAAGGCAAGGGTGTCCTCAACAACCGCATCTCCGAATATGTGTTCCAGCACCTGAACGAGATCGGCGTGCCGACGCACTTCATCCGCCGGCTCAACATGCGCGAGCAGTTGATCCGCGAGGTCGAGATCATTCCGCTCGAAGTCGTGGTGCGCAATGTCGCGGCGGGTTCGCTGTCGACGCGCCTTGGCATCGAGGAAGGCACGCAGTTGCCTCGCTCGATCATCGAGTTCTATTACAAGAACGACCAGCTCGGCGATCCGATGGTGTCGGAGGAGCACGTCACCGCCTTCGGCTGGGCGACGCCGCAGGAGATCGACGACATCATGGCGCTGGCGATCCGCGTCAACGACTTCCTCTCCGGGGTGTTCCTCGGCGTCGGCATCCGGCTCGTGGACTTCAAGATGGAGACGGGCCGGCTGTGGGA
>JAXDOA010000062.1:0-4947 GCA_034669125.1 Hyphomicrobiales bacterium | reverse complement strand
GTGACGACGCCGAAGCGCTCGCCGCTGCTGCCCGACGTGCCGACCCTGAAAGAGAGCGGCATCGATGTCGAGGCCGACGCCTGGAACGGGCTGATCGCGCCCGCCGGCACGCCGCCCGCCGTGCTGGCGACGATCCAGCGCGAGGTCGCCGAGGCGATCAACTCGGCGGAACTCAAGGCGAAATTTGCAGCCCAGATCATGGAGCCGGTCGGCAACACGCCGGCGCAGTTCAAGGCGCAGATCGACGGCGATCTCGCGCGCTGGACGCCGGTGATCAGGGAAGCCGGGATCAAGGTGAATTAGCTGGGGGGTGGCACTCTCTCCGCGGACTCCGTTTTACCCTCCCCTGGAGGGGGAGGCATAGGCGGCCTTCGGCCGCCGTTCTTGACGTCAGACGCCGATCCGAAGGATCGGCTACGGCGAATGAAATGAGCGTCGGGGTGGGGTGATCCTTCTTTCAATTTGCGTCCTCGGACAGACGTTCACCCCACCCCGGCTCGCATTCGCCCTGCTCATGCTCACCGACCCTCCCCCTCCAGGGGAGGGTAACGGAGCACGCCGCTCGTTCATCGCGCATCCTCTCGATTCAATTTTCAGACAGCCGCCCGCGTTCTCGCGGCGCGTCGTAGCCCAATCACTTCACATACCTTCCCCCATCCACCATCAGCACGCTCCCCGTGACATACGACGCCTCGTCGGAGGCGAGCCAGAGGATCGGAAACGCGACCTCGCGCGGATCGGCCCAGCGGCCCAGCAGGCAGCCGTCTTCCGTCTCGCGGTCGATCGTGCGTCCGGCCGCGGCGGCGCGGCGCAGGTGGAACGGCGTCAGTGTCGCACCGGGGCACACCGCGTTGACGCGCACACCGTGCCGCGCCTCCTCGAACGCGAGCGTTTTGGTCATCGAGACGATGCCGGCCTTGGTCACGTCGTACTGCCCCATGCCGGCGCGCGGATTGACCGCGTGGGTCGACGCGATGTTAACGATGCTGCCGCGCTGCGCGCGCACGTCGGCGATCGCGGCTTTCGTGAACCACGCGTAGCTCAACAGATTGACCGCGAGGATGCGCTCCCAGGTCTCCGCCTTCGCGGCGGCGAGCGGCTCGTACGAGCGTATGCCGGCAAGATTGACCAACACGCCGATCGCGCCGAAGGCTTTTCGCGCGGCCGCGACTGCTTCGGCGGCCGCCTTCTCCTGGCCGACGTCGGCCACGATGCCGGTGACCTGTGCGCCGGGGACCTTCGCGCGGATGTCCGCAAGCGCCGCGTCCATCGCGCCGTTGTCGCTGTCGACCAGCACGACGCGCGCGCCTTCCTGACAAAACAGCAGGCCGGTCGCGGCACCAATGCCCCCTGCCCCGCCGGTGATGATCGCAACCTTGTCGGCAAGCCGGCCGGACATCCCTTCCTCCCATTGTTCTATCGTGCGCGGCATCTAGTGTAAGCAGACCTGCCGGCATTTCGCAGCCGGTTTCGGAGCGCGCATGGACATCATCGATCTGAGCATGCCGATCGGCCCGCATTTCCGCTGGTCACCGGCGCTGACAATCAAGGGCGATATCGCGGCCGGCGATCAGTTCCGCGTGTCGCATTTGGCGACGACGTGCCACGGATTCTCGCATGTCGACGCGCAGGCGCATTTCGTCGCCCACGCACCGACCATCGAGGCTACGCCGCTGAGCCAAGTGGTCGGCCCGGCGCGCGTGCTCAATTTGCGCAACGTCGAGCCGAACACGCCGATCGATGCGGCGCGCCTCGCGCAGGCCGATCCGGGCGGCGCCGAGGGCGAGATCCTGCTGCTGTCCGCCGCATGGGACCAGAAGCGCGACAACACGACCGCGGCGTTCTGGAAAGACGCGCCATGGCTGACGCGCGAGGCAGCCGTTTGGCTGCTGGCGCGCAAAGCCACCGCGGTCGCGTTTGATTTTCCGCAGGACTATCCGATCCGGCTGCTGCTCGACGGCGTGATGGCGCCGACGCCCGAGCACGTGACGCACGACGTGCTGCTGCGCAACGGCGTGACGTTGATCGAATATCTGGTAAATACGTCGGCGCTGAAGGGACCGCGGACGTTCCTGTGCGCGGCGCCGCTGAAGATCCCCGGCGCCGACGGCGCGCCGGCGCGCGTGTTTGCGATCGAGGGGATGGACTAAACCACCGGTGACCGTCCGCCATCCACGTTGATCGCGGTGCCGGTGATGTAGGACCCGGCATCGGAGGCAAGAAAGCACGCGATGTTGGCGAACTCCTCGGCGCGGCCGAAGCGGCCGAGCGGAACGTCCTTCGCCAGTCCCGCCTTGTACTCGTCGAGCGAGATGCCGCGGCTTTTCGCCTTCTGCACATGCTGGTCGGCATCGATCAGCCCGACCAGCAGACCGTTGACCAGAATATTAAACGGCGCGTACTCGCTCGCGAGCGCCTTGGTGAACGCCATGCCGGCGGCGCGCGTGATCGAGGTCGGCCCGCTCGCGGCGCGCGGCGCCTTCGCGCCGATGTTGAGCACGTTGATGATGCGGCCCCAGCGGCGTTCCTTCATTTGCGGCAGCACCAGCCGCGAGATGCGGACGGCGGCGAACAGCTTGAGCTCCAGATCGTCTTGCAGCACCGCGTCCGACATCGCCTCGAACGGGCCGGCGCGCGAGGTTCCGGCATTGTTCACCGCGATGTCGAGCTTGCCGAAGGCGGCCATCGCCTCGTCGTAGGCGCGCTGCACATCGTCGGCCTTGCCAACGTCGGCCTGCACGCCGAGCACATGGGAGTTGGTGCCGGCCTTGATCTCGCTGACGGCCGCATCGAGCGCCTCGCGCCCGCGCGCCACGATCGCGACATCCGAGCCATCGGCGGCGAAGCGCTTGGCAATGGCAAAGCCGATGCCCTTGGAGCCGCCGGTGATAATGGCGGAGCGGCCTTTCAGCGAAACGTCCATGGTCCATCCTTTCGTCATGGCCGGGCATAGCCCGTCGAAGACGGGCGTGAACGCCCTTATGCCCGGCCATCCACGCCTTCGTCGCACCGTAATAAGACGTGGATGCCCGGCACAAGGCCGGGCATGACGAATCGACAGACCTACCGGATCGCCTCGTACTGCTCCGGCTTGAACCCGACCAGCAATTTGCCGCCGCCAAGCTCCAGCACCGGGCGCTTGATCATCGAGGGCTGCGCGAGCATCAGCGCGATCGCTTTCTTCTCGGTGAGGCCTTCCTTGTCCTTGTCGGGCAGCTTGCGGAACGTCGTGCCGGCCTTGTTCAGCAGCGCCTCCCAGCCGGCTTGTCTCGCCCAGCCTTCGAGCTTGCCGCGCGCGATACCGGCGGTCTTGTAGTCATGGAAGACGTATTCGACGCCGCGCTGGTCGAGCCACGCACGCGCCTTCTTCATCGTGTCGCAGTTCTTGATGCCGTAGATGGTGGGCACGGGTTCCCCTCACTTGCCGTCGTCGAGGCTCACGATCACCGCCGCGTTGGCGATGAGGATGGGGTCGCTGCCGGTTTGCGAGGGAATTTCGAGCCCACCCTTCACGGCGTTCACCGTGACGGTGCCGTAGGGAAGCTCCTTCGCGACCGCGGCCGTGTCCACGTCTTCCGGGTTCGGCACGCCGATGGTGACATCGACGAACATGTCATGCGGCGTCTTGCCGAACAGACGGACGAAGCCGAGGCTGGAATGGCGGATCGCGTCCGACACCGCGCGCCTGGCGGCCTTGGTGGCGTCGCGTCCATGGACATCGACGCCCATGCCCATTTCGGTGATGCAGCGTACTTTAGCCATTACTCTCGCCTTTCATCCCGTCGCGATATTGCCCAAGAACTTCATCGCGAAGGCGGAACCGCCGCAAGGCCCATCTGCCAGAAATCCGCTTCCAGCCGCGACGCCTTGCCGAACAGCGCGGCCAGTTCGACGAAGCGCTGTTCTGTCATTGCCCGCGCGGCCAGATCGTCGAGATGACGGCGCGCTTTCGTGGCGACTGCCTGATAGCCGTCGCTCGCGTATTCGCCGATCCACTCACGATAGGGGTGCGCGCCGAGCGCGTCGATGCCGTTGGGCGCCAGCTTAGCGCCGATCTCCGCATAGCCGATGACACACGGCGCGAGCGTGACATGCAGATCGAGCAGATCACCCGCCGCGCCGCAATCCAGCACGAAGCGCGTATAGGCGACGGTCGCCTGATGCTCGGGTGCCGCTTCGATCTCGGCTGGCGTGAGGCCCCAGCGTCCGCACAGCCGGACGTGCAACTCCATCTCGTCGAGAATGGAAGCAAGCCCCGCCTGCGCGGCCTTCATGTCGGCGAGCGTGCGGCTCTTGTAGGTGGCCAGCGCATAGGCTCGCGCGAACTGGATCAGGAAAAGATAGTCCTGCACGAGGTACATGCGGAACGCCGCCTCGGGCAGCGTGCCGTCACCGAGTTGCCGGACGAAGTCGTGATCGACGTAGCTTGACCAGTCGGCGGAGGCGGCGGATTTGAGGCGGGTGAAGATGGTCATGCGATTAAGTCTTGTCCGACATTGTGCGTTTCACCGCATAAGGTTTACGTTGCCCGATAGGCCTGCGCCACAGTCATGGATCTCGCGGTTGCCTGCTAGGCTTTGCCTGCCTGTGTGCATCAACGAAAGGCGCAGTCTTTCCGCTTTGACAATGCTAAAGCGACGACATGGGACAACCGTTTTCAACCATTAGACCTGCGTTGGAGAAACTCCTAGAGGCCGAGTATTTTCTCGGTGGCATGCTAACGAGGCACGGCATCGAATTGCAGTTCAAACTCAATGCCCTTCTCTCGGCTGCTCGGAGCGTGACTTACGCGCTTCAGAAGTATCAGTCCAACGTTCCCACGTTCGAAGGGTGGTATGGCCCTCGGCGAGCGATTATGAAAAACGACACCGCCATGCGGTTCTTCATCGAACTGCGCAACATATCTCAGAAAGAAGGACCTGTATCATATTTCGGCGGCGGTGGCAC
>JAXDOA010000061.1:0-9483 GCA_034669125.1 Hyphomicrobiales bacterium | reverse complement strand
TTGTGCGCGCATCTCGTCCTCGTTTTGCGCGAGCGGCGTGGCGGTCAGCGCGGCCGCCTCGTGCAGGTTCGGCGTCACCACCAGCGCGCGCGGGATCAGCTCGCGCTTGAGCACCTCGATCGCCTCGGGCGCGAGCAGGCGGTCGCCCGAGGTCGCGATCATCACGGGGTCGAGCACCACCAGCGTCTGCTGCCAGCGCTCCAGCCCGGCCGCCACGGTGGCGATCGCGACCGGCACCGACAGCATGCCGATCTTCACGGCATTCACCGCAAGGTCGGAGAACACCGCATCGATCTGCGCGCCGATGACGTGCGCCGGCACGTCGTGGATCGCGGTCACGCCTTGCGTATTCTGGGCTGTGATCGCGGTGACCACGCTCGCCCCATACACCCCCAGTGCCGAGAAGGTTTTCAGGTCCGCCTGGATGCCGGCGCCGCCGCCCGAGTCCGAGCCCGCTATTGTGACGGCGATCGCGCTCATCGTTGCGCCCGCGCCTGATCGACGATGGCGCGCAATTGCCGCGCGGCGCCTTCCGGATCGTTTTGCGCCGACAGTGCGGAGATCACCGCCACCCCATCCGCGCCGGCGGCAATGACGGGCGCCGCATTGCTCGCGTCGATGCCCGCGATGCCGCAGATCGGAAGATCGCGCCGGCGCGCGCGCAACGCAGCAACAATGTCGCGCAGGCCCGCGATTCCAATCGGCGGATCGGGATTGTCTTTCGACGTGGTCCCATAGACGCCGCCGACGCCGGCGTAATCGAGCTGGCCGAGCGGCGCGGCATTCGCCTGCGCCACGGTCTTGATCGACAGCCCGATGATCGCCGTCGCCCCGAGGAGCCGCCGCGCATCCTCGACCCGCATGTCGTCCTGGCCGACGTGCACGCCGTCGGCCTTGGCGGCGAGTGCCACATCGACGCGATCGTTGATCACCAGCGGCACGCCGGTTCCGGCGAGCGCCGCATGGATCGCCCGCGCCTCCTCGATCATGCGCCGCGTCGCGCCGTGCTTGTCGCGCAACTGGATCAAGGTCGCGCCACCCGCGACGACCATACGCGCGAGTTCAACAAGCGGGCGTCCGTTCGCGCGTTCGGGGTCGACGATGGCGTTGAGACACAGATCGATCATATGACCCGCGCCTTTTCGGTCAGCGTGTGCTTGTCGAGCGCATAAAGCGCATCGAGCAGCGCGGCCGGAAAACTCCCCGGTCCGCTCGCGCGGTCGCCCGCGATCCCGCCCGCGACGCCGAAGCACAACAGCGCCGCCGCGGTCGCGACGAACGGATCGCTCTCGATCGCGAGAAAGGCAGCGTTCAGCGCGGAGGCCGCGCAACCCATCGCGGTCACGCGCGCCATGAGCGGATGGCCGTTCTCGATCGAGACGACCTGCGCGCCGTCGGTGATGCGGTCCACTGTGCCGGTCAGCGCGACGACCGCGTGCGTCTCGAGCGCATAGCGTGTCAGCGCGGCATCGTCCGGTTCGGCGCCGCTGAGCGCGGTAAATTCGGCACGGTTGAGCCGGATCGCATGTGGGTTCTGCGCGACCAGCGATTTCGCGTACGCGGCGCGCGGCGCGGAGCGATCGATGAACACCGGATCGAGCACCCACGGCGTGCGCCGTTCGCCGACCACCACGTCGAGCGCCGCGGCCGTCGCCGCGCGCCGCTCCTCGTCGAACGTCCCGAGATTGATGAGCAGCGCGTCGGCGCGCGCCACGAATGCGCCGATCTCGTCCGCGCTGAGCGTCATCGACGGAACTGCGCCAGCCGCGAGCAGCGTATTCGCCGTGAATGATTGCGCGACCGAATTGGTGATGCAATGCACCCGCGGCGCACGCACGCGCAGACGCGCTAAAATGTCGGCCGTGATCTGCGGAAGCTCAGCAACCCGCATCTCAGCTCCCTCCGCCGGCATGACCCGGATCAGGTTCGATGGGTTGGCGAATGCCTCTCAGCCTGACGCAAGCCGCGCCGGGCACCCCATTGAGATTGCGCCGAATAGGTAGCGCCGCCGGCCGCGAGGTTCAAGGGGCGGTCCCGCGTGGAGCAACCTCGGCCTCGCCCTCGGCCTCGTGTAAAACAGGCGAAAGGCGGAGAACCCCATGCATGTCGTGATCTGCGGCGGCGGCGTCATTGGCGCGTGCACGGCCTATTTCCTGGCGCGCCGCGGCGTCGACGTGACCGTGGTGGAGCGCGTCGAAGTGGCGTCTTCTGCCTCGGGCAAGGCCGGCGGCTTTCTGGCGCGCGACTGGTGCGCGGGCAGTCCGCTCGATGCGCTCGCGCGGCGAAGCTTTGCGCTTCACGCGAGCCTGTACAAGGAACTTGGCGACTGGAGCTATCAGCGCGTGTCCTCATACAGCGGCCTGATCGCTCCGCAAGGCGACAGACACCGGCGCACCGCCTCAAAGCTGGGATGGCTCTCCGACGGCGTGATCATCGGGGCGCAACTGAGCACGACCGAAACGACCGCGATGGTCAATCCGCGCGCGTTCTCCCTGGGCATGATGCGCGCGGCGGAGCGGCACGGCGCGACCGTGCGTCACGGCGAGGTCACCGGCCTCTCCCGCAGCGGAGACCCGATCGCGGGCGTCGACGTCGATGGCGAAACGATCGCGGCCGACGCGGTCGTCATCGCAATGGGGCCTTGGTCCTTGCGCGCCGCGCAATGGCTGAGCCTGCCGCTCGTCTACGGGCTGCAAAGCCCGAGCCTCGTCTATGACACGGCTAAGGATGTGCCGCCCGAGGCGCTCTTCCTCGACTATCAGCAGGAGAGCGGAAGCGCCGTCACTGTCGAGGTCTTCCCGCGCGCCGACGGCAGCACGCACGTCTGTGCCTTCGGGAGCCAGCCACCGCTGCCGATAAACCCCGCCGACGTCAAACCCGATCCCGCTGCAATCGAGAGGCTTCAGACGCTGTGCGAGCACCTGTCACCGGCGTTCCGTCCTGAACGCATCATGGCCCGGCAAGCGTGCTTTCGCCCCGTCACGCAGGATGGGCTGCCGCTGATCGGAAGGGTGCCGGGCAGCGTGGGCGCTTACATTGCGACCGGGCATAGCGTCTGGGGCATCCTCAACGCCCCCGCCACGGGCGAGGCATTGGCAGAACTGGTTGCCGACGGCAGCGCGGAAACGACCGACCTCACGCCCTTCGACCCCGCCCGCCTGCGCCCACTCGATCCGACGTCCATCCGCATGGCTTAGAGCGAGCATCTCGCGGCGCGGCGCGATTGAAGGGTGGATCACGCCTCCTCGGTTTCCTCGGCGTCCATGCGCGCATCGTGCACCGCAAACCAGGCGCTGAGCGCCGGCGAAGATCCCTCGCTCGCCTTGAGTTGGCGCAGCGCAACGCGAATGGCGGCCTGCGCATAACGATCGTCGGGCATCGCGATCGCCTCCGGTCCAGCCCCGGCGTTGAGCGCCTTGGTGACGTTGCGCTTGAGCCTGACATGCTCGATGTCGCCGTAGCGCGAGAGCAGCCGCTGGAACGCCGCGTAGCGCGCGCCGTCGAACGGGATCGCGCGGCCGTAACCGTCGCGCAGCGGATGCGCCGGGTAGAGATGCGCGCAGGAAACGAAGCCGCGCGGGATCGGTTCCGTCGCCGCATGGGTGCGCTTGTGCGCGAGCAGCTTCGGCAACACGTGCGTGTGCGGCCCTTCGGGCGCCGTGCCGCCGGGCAGCGGAATGCCCTGATAGACCTCGGCGCGTCCCGCACGCGTCACGAACACCCGGTGCGGGCTGTGCGCCAGGATCAATCCCATCGCGGGATTGCCAGGCTCGAACAGCGACCGGCCCACATGCGCGCGCAGGCCCGCGAGCAGCGCGGTGTCCGCCGTTCGGATGCAGCAGTCGACCTGCATCGCGCCGAGCCCGAGGTCGAACCGCATCGCGTCACGGTCCTGCGTGCGCAACGCCTGCGCGTCAGGGCCGAGTTCGGTCAGCACGGCGCGCCGGTTCATCGCGCTCTCGGCCTCGGGCAGGCAGAATGCGACGCGCTGGCTCCACGCCTGCGTGGTGATTGTCTCGAATGCGATCGGCCGCAGATTGGGCCGCACCTCGAGCCGGATGCCGCCGCGCGGCGTCACCACCGACATCCAGGTCTCGTCGCGCGCGATGTCGGCCGGCTCGTCCGGGTCGCGCATGAATTCGGCGATCGCACCGAAGGTGCCGAGGCTCCATTGGGCGTTGGGGTCGGCAAGCTGACCGGCAATGAGATCGAACGTGTTCGAGATTTCGGGCATCAGTTCGCCTTCGCACTCGACTTCGCGGCCACGGTACGCCACTTCTCCGTCTCGCTGCGGATGAATGCCGCGAAGCGTTCCGGCGTCATGGGCGCGGGTTCGGCGCCGACCGCGATGATGCGCTCCCTGACGGCAGCATCGTTCAGCGCACCCACGATCGCCGCATTGAGCTTGGCCACGATATCGGCAGGCGTGGCGGCCGGCGCGACCACGCCAAACCAGCCGACGGCCTCGTAGCCGGGCACTCCGGATTCCGCGATGGTCGGAACGTTCGGCAACGACGACGTGCGCCGCACAGTCGACACGCCGAGCGCCTTCATCTGACCGCTTCCAATCAGCGAGATCGCCGAAGGGATGTCGGTGATGCCGAGCGGGATGTGGCCGGCGAGCACATCGCTCGCGACCGGCTGCGAGCCGCGATAGGGCACCAGTGTCGGACTGATGCCGGCCATGTCGCTGAGAAGCTGCGCCGAGAGGTGCATGGCGGTGCCGTTTCCGCCATGACCGATCGACAGCGCCCGCGCCCCGGCGAGCGCGATCACATCGCGAACCGAATTCGCCTCGAAGCTTGCCAGCGCGATCAGGACGAACGGAATTTCGGCGAGCAGCGAAACCGGCGCGAGGTCCTTCAGCGGGTCGTACGGCATCTTCTCGCCGGAGGCGGGATTGCCGAACAGCGCGCCGGCCCCGGCCAGACCGATGACGTGGCCATCGGGCGGCGATTTCGCGACCGCATCCACCGCGATCATGCCGCCGGCGCCGGTGCGGTGCTCGATGACGATCGGCTGGCCGAGCTGCCTCTCGAGATGCGGCTGGATCGCGCGCGCGACGACATCGGCGCTTCCGCCGGGCGCGAAACCGAGAATGAAGCGGATCGGCTTGGTGGGGAACGGATCGGCCGCCCACGCCTGCGGCGCGAGTACAAGCGCCAAAGCCAGCAGGCAAAAACGCAGCTTCGGCATCTTCCCTCCGATTCGCGCCTGCCGCCGTGGTGCGCAGCGGCGATGATAGTGCGGCTTTGCGAAATCGGGTACCGTCTTGAGACGAACAACCCGCAGATTCCGCCCCTCCGAGCCCCCGGATGAACATCGCAACGCCTTCGCGGCTCGACCGCTTGCTGCACCCGCGGTCGATCGCGATCGTCGGCGTCTCGCCGGAGCCCGGCCACCCCGGCAGCACGGTCCTCGCCAATCTGGAGCGCTGCCGCTTCGCGGGCGCGATCCATCTGGTCAGCCGCTCGCGCACCGAGTTCAACGGACGGCCGTGCGTGGCCGGCATCGATGCGCTGCCGCACGGGGTCGATGTGGCGGTGCTGATCGTGCCGCAGACCGCCGTGATCGATGCCATCGCGGCGCTCGGCCGGCGCGGTGTGGGCGCCGCGATCGTATTCGCGTCGGGCTATGCGGAGGTCGGCGACGCCGGCCGCGCCGACCAGGAAAAGCTCGCCGCGGCAGCGCGCGCCGCCAACGTCGCGGTGCTCGGGCCGAACTGCATCGGCATGTGCAGCTTCGCCGTCGGTGCCGCGCTCACCTTCGAATTCAACGTCGAACGACCGCCGGAAGGTGCGAAGCCCAAGATCGGCATGGCGGCGCAGAGCGGCGCGATGGCGGCGATCATGCGCATGGCGTTTCTGTCCAAGGGACTCGGCATCACGTTCTATATCTCCACCGGCAATGAAGCCGATCTGTCGGTCGAGGATTTTCTGGATGCGCTCGTCGACGACGAGGAGACAAGCGTCGCGGCGCTGTTTGTCGAGCAGATCCGCAAGCCACAAAAATTCCTCGCGGCGGCGCGACGCGCCCGCGCGATCGGCAAGCCGATCGTCCTGCTGCTGGCCGGACGCAGCCAGCGCGCCCGGACCTCCGCGGCCTCACACACCGGGGCGCTCGCCGGCGACTATGCGACCACAACGGCACTTCTCCGCCACGCCGCCGTCAATGTGGTCGAGACCGTCGATGAGTTGATCGACGTCACCGAGTTGCTTGCGCGCTGCAAACCGGCGGTGACAGGGCCCGGCATCATCACCAATTCGGGCGCCGTCAAAGGCTTTGCGCTCGATTTTTGCGACCAGCTTGGCCTCGACGTGCCGCGCCTTGCGCCCGCGACAATCGACAAGCTGAAGACGATGCTGCCGGCTTTTGCCTCGTTCGACAATCCGCTCGACATCACCGCGCAGGTGCTGCGCGACGTATCGCTGTGGCCGCGCACCGCACAGGCCCTGCTGGCCGACCCCGGCATCGGCAGCCTGTGCCTGCCGATGGTCGCCGGCACGCTCCAGTATGCGATGGCCAAGGTCGATGCGCTGCTGCCGGCGCTGGGCGCTGGTGGCAAGCCGGTGGTGGTCGGGCTGCTCGGCGACGAGTTCCCGGTGCCGCCGGAATTCATGACGGCGTTTCGCGCCGAGGGCGTGCCGGTGCTGCGCTCGACCGAACGCGCGTTGCGCGCGCTCGCGCATTTCACCGCATATGGACAGAGGCTTGCATCCGAAGGCGGCAAGGCGACCGACATTGAAGCGCCGCCCCTGCCCCGGCGCGGGACGCTGCCCGAACATGAAGGCAAGGCTTACCTGGCGGCACTCGGCATCGCGGTTCCGAACGGTGCACTCGCGCGCGACGTGGCCGAAGCGAAAACGACCGCGCAGCGTGTCGGCTATCCGGTTGCCCTGAAGGCGCAGGCCGCGGCGCTCGCCCACAAGAGCGATGTCGGCGGCGTCGCGCTGAATATCGCGGATGCCGCCGCACTCGCCACCGCATGGGCGCGCATGATGGAGCGCGTGACGGCTGCGCAGCCGGGCCTTGCGCTCGACGGCATCCTGATCGAGGCGATGGGCGCGCCCGGCGTCGAGCTGATCGTCGGGGCGCGCCGCGATCCAGAATGGGGGCCGATCGTCATGGTCGGGCTCGGCGGCATCTGGACCGAGGCGCTCGGCGACGTGCGTCTGATGCCGGCGGATCTGCCGCGCGAGAGCATTATCGCCGAAATCGGCCGCCTCAAGGGCGCGCGCCTGCTGCACGGCCTGCGTGGCTCGGCGCCGGTGGACGTGTCTGCCGTCGCTGATGTGGCGATGCGCGTCGGCGCCCTGATGCGCGCGCGGGCCGAGATCCGCGAGATCGACATCAATCCGCTGGTCGCCACTCCGCAGGGCGTCCTGGCGCTCGATGCGCTGATCGTGACTGATTAAGGTATTTCTTGCGCATGATCTTGGTCCGAAAACCGGTACCCACTTTTCGGGATCATGCGTCCTTGCCAGCGGCCTGCGATTTTGCTGGATTGGCACACCGCCTTGAGGAGACCGCCGGATGGTTCCGTTTTTCGTGCAGATCAAGTGCCATCTCGGCAAATCCTACGCGGTCGCGAACGCCATCGCGGATGCCGAGATCGCATCGGAGGTCTATTCCACGGCGGGCGACTTCGACCTCCTGTGCAAGTTCTATGTCGAGGACTCCACCGACATCGGCCACTTCGTGAACGAAAAGGTGCAGGTGATCCCCGGCATTCAGGACACCCGCACGATCATCACCTTCAAGGCGTTCGGGTAGCGGCCATCACACCACAGTTTCGCGCCACATCGGCGCGACGCTTTCGCGATGGCATTTCCGGGCATCTACACGATCCGCGGCGTCATGGGCGTGTGCCATCTGCTGGTGGATGCGCAGCGCGACGCCGTGCTGCTCGACACGGGACTGGTCGGCGAGCCGTGGCAAATCCGCTGGCGCATGAAACGGCTTGGGCTGAAGCCGGAGTCCATCAAGGCGATCCTGCTCACGCACGGCCACCTCGATCACGCCGGCAATCTCGCTTGGGCGAAATTCTGGTGCGGCGCGCCGATTTACGCACATCCGGCCGAGCAGGCGCACATCGACGGCGCATATCTGTACACGGGCGCCAGCGTCTGGTGCGGACGGCTGGAACGCGCCGGGCGCGCCGTTCTGCGCGTCGGACAGCGCGCCGCGATCGACGTGCCGCTCGGCGACGGCGACGCGTTGCCATTCTGGGGCGGGCTGCGCGTCGTGCATCTGCCCGGCCACACGCTCGGTCACTGCGGCTTCTACAGCCAGCGCCACGATCTGCTGTTCAGCGGCGACCTATTCGCGAGCTATTTCTTCAACGCCCACATCCCGCCCGACATCCTGAACAGCGCGCCGGAGATGATTGCCGCGAGCCTTGAAAAGGCTCGCGCGCTCAACCCGCGCCTGATGGTGCCGCAGCACTACGATGTGCTCGATGGCGCGCTGCACCGCCGCCGCTTCGACCGGCTTATGGACAAGCGCAACTAGGCCCCGGTCGGCGGGCCCGCGGCGGCGCGGGCGCGGGCGCGCTCAAGCCCGAGCTGGCGCTCGCGCCAGATGACGAACAGCCCCGAGCCCGCCACGATGGCCGCGCCAATATAGACCGTTGCGGTCGGCACCTCGTCGAAGAACCAGTAACCGAGGATGAACGCCCAGAGCAGCGCCGTGTAGTCGAGTGGCGCGACCAGCGAGGCCGGGGCGTAGCGATAGCTCTCGGTCAGCAGGATATGCGAGAGGCCACCGAGCAGGCCCAGTGAAACGAGCGCGGCAAGCTGCGGCCAGTTCGGGACGATCCAGCCGAACGGCAAAGTGAGCAGTCCGCCGATGGTGCAGAACAGCGAGAAGTAGAACACGATCGAGGATGTGGTTTCGGTGTCGGTGAGCCGGCGTGTCTGCACCACCGAGCCCGCATTGGTGAACGCGCTGATGAGGGCGAACAGCGCGCCGAGCGTCGCAGCCGCGTTGCCCGCCGTCGTGTAGCGCGCGACATCGAGGTGCGGCCACAGCATCACCACCACGCCGATGAACCCAATGCCGACCGCGCTCCAGCGGTAGATGCGCACGCGCTCCTTCAGGATCCAGGCGGAGAGCGCAACGGTGATGAGCGGCGACGCGAAGGTGATCGTGGTGACGTCGACGATCGGCAGGCGCGCAAGCGCCGCGAAATTGAAGAACATGCCGGCGACGCTGATCATGCCGCGCGCCAGATGCCCGAACGGCCGCGACGTGCGGAACGCCGCCATGAGCTCGCCGCGCCACGCATAGATGATGATCACCGGCGCGAGCGCGAAGAACGAGCGGCAGAACACGACCTCGCCGAGCGGCGTGACGTCGCTGACATAACGCACGAACGCCGCCATCACGGAGAACATCAGCGCTGACGTCAACTTGAGCAGGACAGCCCTGAGAATGTTGACCTTCATCGCGGGCGTCTGCCGCCTACTGTTTCTTCGGCGGCGG
>JAXDOA010000060.1:0-4352 GCA_034669125.1 Hyphomicrobiales bacterium | reverse complement strand
CGAGGCCCGCCAGAAACCCGGCGAGCCAGGCGCGCTGAATCGGCGTCGCAGGGCCGACCACGCGATTGAGTACGTCGATTTCGTCGTCGGCGAATGGCGCGGTCTTCGGAATGGGGGAGGCGCTCATGATGCTCTCCCTCACTGGATCATAGGCTGCGCGAAGATCACGCCGCCGAACAGGAGCCATGCGAGCAGCAGCGTCCAGAACACGTTGATGGTCTGCGCGCCGATGAAGGCGAGCGCCGGGCGTCCCTGATCCGTCGTCAAAAGATCGACGAACCGGGTCTCCAGACCGACACACACGAATGCGAGCGCGAACCACCATGTTCGGATGTCATTCAACGCGCTGCGCGTGCCCGACACGATGTCGGGCGGCAGCAGGAAGGAGAAGATCGCCGAGGCGATGACGAAGCCGATGACGAATTTCGGGAAGCGCTCCCAGATCACGGCGGCGCTCGGCCGCTCGCCGGTCTCGGCGCCCTGGCGCAGCGCCCACCAGATCGCCAGCATGAAGGCCGCGACGCCGATCAGCGCGTTCTGCGAGAATTTCACGATCACGCCGGTCTTCATGGCGGCATCGCTGATCAGTGCGCCGGCCGCCACCACCGAAGCCGAGGTGTCGAGCGTGCCGCCGAGCCAGGCGCCGGCGACCAGATCGTCCATGCCGGTGTATTTGGCGATCCACGGCATCGCGATCATCATCGGCACGGCGACGATCAGCACCAGCGAGGTGACGTAAGAGAGCTTCTTCTTGTCGCCCTTGATGGCGCCGCAAGCGGCTATGGCCGCCGAGACGCCGCAAATGGAGACGGCCGTCGAGAGCATCGCGGCGAACTCGTCGTCCACCTTGAGCTTGCGGGCGAGCCAGAAGCACGAATACCAGACCACGAACACCACCAGCACCGCCTGCGTGATGCCGAGCGCGCCCGCCTGGAGCACTTCGGAGAAGATGAGGCTGGCGCCGAGGATGACGAGGCCGGTCTTGACGAAGAATTCGGTCTGCACCGCCGGCTTGAGCCATTCCGGCGTGCCGACGGTATTCGAGATGAGCAGGCCAAGGCCGAGTGCGAAGATGACGTATTCGATGCCCCAGTCGACGAACAGCCCGTTGCCGGCGAGGAAGCGCGCCGCGAAGGCGAGGCCAAAGACCACGGGAAGGCCGAGCACGAACGGTGCAACGCGCCAGCCGAGCAACGCCATGCCGAGCGCGCCGACGATCGCGAAGCCGATGCCGACGTAGGCAGCCTTCAAGAGATTGGCTTGCGTGAACACCTTGTCGGTGCTGGCCGCCGCATGCGCGCGGATTTCGGTCGCAAGCGCGCCCGCGACGGTGCGTGGGCCGGTCGCCGCCAGTTTGCCGGCGGCGGTCTCGATCGCCTTGCGGTCCTGTGTGGCGAGCGTACCCTTCAGGTCGCGCGAGAGCGTGACGATATTCTGCTGTCCCTTGGCATCGGCCTCCTTGACGATCTGGTCGAGCGCCTTGTTCCAGTTCGGCGTGAGCAATTCGATCTGCTCGTTGGTGGTCCAGCGGAAGGTCGGCACCACGTTGCGCAGGTCCGCTACCTTCCACTGGAAGGTCAGCAGCACCGCCGTGATGACGAGGAAGCCGAGCACCACGGCGATCCAGTCCTCGGTGCGCCAAACGCGCGAGGTCGAGACGGGTGCGGCCGAAACCGAATGGGAGAGGGTTTGATCGGACATCGCACGTCACCAGGGAACGTGCGGGAAGATGCCCGCGACGATGAGGACGATGAACGCGACGGCGGCTGCGACCGCCCAGGTGTCCGTCGATAGCCAATCGAGGGAGAAGCGGGGCGCTTTTGGCGAGCTTGTTGTTGTCGACATGGTCCGTGCTCCGTGTGAAACCGGTCGGACCTAATGAAATTATTTTCTCTTGCGGGGCAAGAACTGCGGAAAAATAAGAAGATTGTTCCGTATATTGCCCAAAAATGCCCGATTTCCTTCCAAGTTTCGCCGATCCCGGAGAAGCCGGACTGACGGTTTTCTGGGCAATATGACCGGAGAAGAGAGCAGGGCTGCGCATGGCTCAATAGACGTCCTGCTGGTAGCGGCCCTGCTTTTTGAGGTCCGCCACGAAGGAAATCGCCTGATCGGCCGAGCGCGCGCCGTGCTGCGCCACGATGTCGACCAGCGCGCGCTCCACATCCTTGGCCATGCGCTTCCCGTCACCGCAGACGTAGACATGCGCGCCATCGGCGAGCCAATGCCAGAGATCGCGGCCGACCTCGCGCATGCGATCCTGCACGTAGAATTTTTCCGTGCCGTCGCGCGACCAGGCGAGCGAGAGGCGCGTGAGCACGCCCTTCGCCTTCATGCCGGCGAACTCGTCCTCGTAGAAGAAATCGCAGGCCGAACCCTGATGGCCGAAGAACAGCCAATTGCGGCCCTTCGCCTTCACCGCCATGCGCTCGTGCAGGAAGGCGCGGAACGGCGCGACGCCGGTGCCGGGGCCGATCATGACGATCGGCGTTTGCGGATCGGCGGGGAGGCCGAAGGCGTGCGCCTTCTGCACGTAGACTTTCAGCACGGCATTCGGCGGCACGCGCTCGCCGAGGAACGTGGACGCGACGCCGAGGCGCTGCCGCTTTGCGATTTTGTAGCGCACGGTGTCGACGGTGAGCGCGACGCGGCCGGGATCGACCTTGGGCGAAGACGAAATCGAGTAGAGCCGCGGCTGCAAGGGATCGAGCGCCTCGATGAAGGCTTCCGGATCGGGGCGGATGCCGGGGAATTTCTCGATGGCGGCGAGTACGTCGAGGGTTGCCGCATCGCCGTCGGGGTCTTCGCCCGCGGCAAGCGCCTTTGCCTTCTGCCGCCGCGCGCCGCCGGTGAGATACGAATAGAGCTGAAACAGCATGTCGGGGGCGGGCGAAAGCGACACGCCGTCGGAGAGAACTTCGCGCAAGGTGCGGCCGCCGATGGGAAAATCCGCCGGGGCGTCCAGTGCCGCGATGACGGCTGCGACCAGCGCGGGGTCGTTGGTCGGGAAGATGCCGAACGAGTCGCCGACCGTGTAGTCGAGGCCGGTGCCGGTCAGATCGATCTCGATGTGGAAGGTTTCTTTCTCCGAGCCGGATTTGTTCAGGCGTGTGCGTGAGAGAAACGCGCCGGTCGCCGGATTATCGCGCGAGATAGCGCTCGGTGCTGTCCGCTCGGCGGCAATTTTCGCCGCGGGCGCGGGAACGGGCGACTTGCCCAGTTCCTCATAAAGCGATTTGAGCATGCGGGCGGTTTCCTTCCCGCCCGGCACGCACAGGTTCAGCCGCTCTTCTTTTTTTGTAACAATGAGGTTCGAATAGTCCTCGCAGTTGTAGCCGCACTGGCCGCAGTCCTGCTGCGCCATCGCGGCCATCATGCGCCGCCGCACCGGCTTGCCTTCGGCAAGCTTCATGCGGTCCGGCATCGGCATGGCTTGGTCGTGCCACGGCGCTTCGCCGCTGTCGGTATCGCCGAACTCGTTGGTGGCGCCCGGCATCAGCGCGGCGCTCGCCTCGGGCGAGAGCGCGGTAACGCCCGCGCCGTCGAGCGACACGAGCCCGGCGAAGAATCCATTCAGCCATGCGCGCTGCTCGTCGGAGAACGGCGCGGTTTCGGGAACCAGCGAGGGGATCGGCGACGCGACGGTCTGGCTCATTCCGTCACCTCCGCGTCGAACATCGCTTTCAACGCCTCGGTCTCATGGCGCTTGCTGAACGCGAGGAAAGTCTCATTGCCGTCGCGATGCGCGAGATAACCTTTGAGGATGCGCTCGACGGTACGCGGTGCGTCCTCGGCCTTCACATCCCGGTAGATGTCGCGCGCCAGCGTCGCGTCCGGCCCAAAACCGCCGCCGGCCAGCACATGATAGCCGTCGACCGTGTCGCCTTCCTCGTTGATCGATACGCGCGCCGCGATCAGCCCGATGTCGCCGATGTAGTGTTGCGCGCAGGAATGATGGCAGCCGGTGAGATGGATGTTCACCGGCGTATCGAGCGTGACGCGCGGCTCGCACCACGCGGCGATCTCTTGCGCCTGTTCCTTGGTGTGCGCGGCGGAAAAACGGCAGCCGGTCGAGCCGGTGCAGGCGACGAGCCCGGCGCGCAGGGCTGAGGCTTTCGTGGTGAGGCCGAGCGCCGCGATCGCAGCCTCGGCGAGTGCGACCTTGTCGTCCGGCACGCCGGAGATGAGCAGGTTCTGCCACACCGTCAGACGAATATCGCCGTCGCCGAGATCGGCGGCGATATCCGCGAGGCCGCGCATCTGCTGCACGGTGATCTTGCCGACCGGAAACACCACGCCGATCCAGTTGCGCCTTGGCTGCTTCTGGGCGCGCGCGCCAATGTGTGCCGAAC
>JAXDOA010000059.1:0-3279 GCA_034669125.1 Hyphomicrobiales bacterium | reverse complement strand
CGGCTTTGAGGGCATCGAGAAGACGCTGGCCGGCGACGGCAAGGCGGGCACGTTCTGTCACGGCGACACGCCGGGCCTCGCCGATGCGTGTCTCGTGCCGCAGGTCTTCAACGCGCGGCGCTTCAAGATAGACATGGGCAAGTATCCGAAGATTTCCGCCGTCGATGCCGCCTGCCTTAAGCTGCCCGCCTTTGACAAGGCGCGGCCGGAGAATCAGCCGGACGCCGAATAGACGCGGCCAACAACAACAACAACAAGAACAACAAAGGGAACGCTGCTTGACCTTCACTCCCGTCGAGGCCGGGCCTCTGGGCGAGCCGGAGCACCCGCCACCGCGAACCTCCAACGTGCCGGCCGCCGTCGTGTGGATGATCGGCACGCTGCTGTCGTTCTCGCTGATGGCGATTTCGATCCGCCAGCTCGGCGGCACGCTCAATCTGTTCGAGTTGCTGATGGTGCGCGCCATCGGCGGGCTTGCGATCCTGCTTGTCGTGATGGCGGCGCAGCCCTCGCTGTTCGGCTACCTCGCGCTGCGCAAGCCGGGCGTGCACCTCATCCGCAACGGCACGCATTTCATCGCGAACATCTGCTGGACTAACGCCGTCATCGTGCTGCCGCTTGCGACCGTGTTCGCGATCGAGTTCCTGATGCCGGTGTGGGCCGGATTGTTGGCCGTGCTGTTTCTCGGCGAGCGCTTTACGATGGCTCGCGCGGGTTCCATCGCGCTCGGATTTATCGGCGTGCTGGTCATCCTGCGCCCGGGCATCGAGGCGTTCCAATTGGCGGCGCTCGGCGTGCTCGTTGCGTCGTTCGGATATGCGGCCTCAAACATTGCAACAAAGAAGCTGATCCCGGTGCAGAGCACGATCGCGATCATCTTCTGGATGAACGTGATGCAGATGGGGATGGCGCTGCCCGGTATCGATCTCGCGTTCCCGGCGCGGCTTGCGTCGCATCAGTGGCTGTGGGCCTTCGGCCTCGCCTTCGGCGGCGCGTTCGCGCACTATTGCCTCACCAACGCGCTGCGCGTCGCCGACGCGATCGTGGTGATCCCGCTCGATTTCATCCGCATCCCGCTGATCGCATTCGTCGGCTGGATGTTCTACGGCGAGCGGCTCGATCTTCTGGTGTTCGCGGGCGCCGGCATCATCGTGTCGGGCATCATCTGGAACCTGCGCGCCGAGATGCGGTGAAATTGCCACACCGGGGACGCGCATCGCCAAGCCTGTTTCATCGCGCGAAGCCACCGTGTAAAAGCCGAATCGTCCGGTGTTTCGATTCACATTTTCGACACGTTTGACGGGCTTCTTCGGAGCGTAGCGCGGGGGCCGCAATTGGAATCAACGATGCGTTCGCGCTTGATGGCCCGATATGGTGCGCTCGCGGCCGCTGCTGTTGCGGCGACGCTCGGCGTCCTTGTTGCGCCCTCGCTCGCGCAACCCTGGCCGCCCGGTCCGGGCAGCGCCTCGCCGCAACCCGGCCAGTCCTATCAGACCCAGCTCTGTACGCGCCTCGAAGGGCAGCTCGCCGCGATGGACCGCGGCGGAGGCGCCGACCCGGCGCGCGCCGAGCAGGTGCGGCGCTACGAGGAGGCATCGGGCAAGCAGCAGGCGGAGCTCGACCGCATGGTGGCGCAGAGCCGCCGCGCGGGCTGCGAAGGCACCGGCTTCTTCCTGTTCGGCGCGCTGCAATCGCAGTCGCAGCAGTGCGTCGACCTCAACCGGCAGATCTCGAGCATGCGCGGCAATCTGGACCGCATCAACATCGATCTGCAGCGCCTGCGCGGCGGCGATGTCGACCGCGGCGAGCAGCGCCGCTCCGTGATGGTCGCGCTGGCGCAGAACAATTGCGGGCCGCAGTATCGCCAGGCCGCCCGCGCGCCGGGCGGATTCTTCGATCAGCTGTTCGGGCGCGAGAGCGAAACCACACCGTCCGGCGATCTCGCCAATCCGGACGCGCAGAGCGGTAGCTTCCGCACCGTCTGCGTGCGCACCTGCGACGGTTTCTATTTCCCGATCTCGTACGCCACCTCGTCGGCGCGCTTTGCGCAGGACGAGAAGACCTGTCAACGCATGTGTCCGGCATCGGAAGCGATGCTGTTCTCCTATCGCACCACCGGCGAGGACATCACGCAGGCGACCTCGATCAATGGCCAGCCTTACTCGGCGCTGCCGAATGCGCTCAAATACCGGACGGAGTTCAATCCCTCGTGCAGCTGCAAGCGGGCAGGACAGAGCTGGGCCGACGCGCTCGGCAAGGATGAAGCGGTCGAGCCGGGCGATGTGGTTGTGACCGAAGAGCGCGCCAAGCAATTATCCGCGCCGCCGCCCCAGAAGGGGCAGACCAAAGGCCGTCAGCCTGCGGCGAATCCTGCCGCCGCTGCACCTGCTGCACCTGCTGCACCTGCCGAAGCGCCGCCGCCCGCGACCGCCGAAACCGAGCCCGGCAAACGCCCGGTGCGCGCGGTCGGCCCGACGTTCATTCCGGCACGGTAGCGACCCTCATGGTGAGGAGCATCGCCAACGGGTCCGGCCAAAGGCCGGCCCGATGATAGGCTCCGCGATGCGTCTCGAACCATGGCGACGGACTGTGCGGGTGCCATCCTTCGAGACGCGTTGCTTCGCAACGCTCCTCAGGATGAGGGCGGAGTTCGTTGCTCGGCGCGCGCAGCAATCACCTAACCTCATCCTGAGGGCCCACCGAAGGTGGGCGTCTCGAAGGATGGCCCCACTTCAAAAATCCATCGCGCCGGTTTTCACGATGGCGGCGGCGCTGACCGTCGCGTCGGGCTTCGGCAACGGCGTGCCGGGATCGCGGAACTTGTTGACGATCGGATAGCGCCGGTCGCGGCCGAAATTGCGCAGCGTGACCTTCACGCCGGGCGCGGCCTGACGCCGCTTGTATTCGGCGAGATTGAGCATGCGGTCGACGCGCATCACGGTCTCGCGGTCGAAGCCCTCGGCTACGATGTCGGCAATCGGCGTTTCGCGCTCCACCAGCCGCTCGAGGATCGCATCGAGCACGTCGTAAGGCGGCAGCGTGTCCTGATCCTTCTGGTTCTCGCGCAACTCCGCGGTCGGCGGCTTGGTGATGACGCGCTCCGGAATGACGACGCCGTCCGGCCCGAGCGCGCCGGCTGGCTTCCACGTGTTGCGCAGCGCGCTCAGGCGAAACACCTGCGTCTTGTAGAGGTCCTTGATCGGATTGAAGCCGCCGTTCATGTCGCCGTAGATCGTGGCGTATCCGACGGACATTTCCGACTTGTTGCCCGTCGTCACC
>JAXDOA010000058.1:0-6641 GCA_034669125.1 Hyphomicrobiales bacterium | reverse complement strand
GCCATTGCCGTTGATCGGGATATCGCGCTGGCCCTGCAGCCGGCTTTCGCGATTCCAGTCGGTCTCGCCGTGGCGGATGTAATAGAGCAGGGGAGGCGGCATGATCCGGGCAACTGTCCCGGCGCCCTAGTCCTTGAGGTTTCCGATGTCCGGCGCCGCGGGATTTTTCATGCCGACGATGTGATAGCCGGCATCGACGTGATGCACTTCGCCGGTCACGCTGCGCGACATGTCGGAGAGCAGATATACGCCGGCATCGCCGACTTCCTCGATCGTCACCAGGCGACGCAGCGGCGCGTTGTATTCGTTCCACTTCAGGATATAGCGGAAGTCGCCGATGCCGGCGGCGGCCAGCGTCTTGATCGGCCCGGCCGAGATCGCGTTGACGCGGATGTTCTTCTCGCCGAGATCGGCGGCAAGATACATCACGGACGCTTCGAGCGCCGCCTTAGCGACCCCCATCACGTTATAGTGCGGCATCCATTTCTCGGCGCCGTAATAGGTGAGCGTGAGCAGCGAGCCGCCGTTCGGCATCAACTTTTCGGCGCGCTGCGCGACCGCGGTGAACGAGAAGCAGGAGATCGCGAGCGTCTTGTTGAAGTTCTCCGCCGTGGTTTCGACGTAGCGGCCGACGAGTTGATCCTTGTCGGAAAACGCGATCGCATGCAGCACGAAGTCGAGCGAGCCCCACGCGGACTTCACCGCCGCGAACGCGGCGTCGAGCGAAGCTTCGTCGCTGACGTCGCAATGCCCGACCACCAGCCCGTCGACTTCCTCGGCAAGCGGCTCCACACGCTTCTTGAGCGCATCGCCCTGATAGGTGAAGGCGAGATCGGCGCCGTGCCTGCGCGCCGCCTTGGCAATGCCCCAGGCGATCGAACGGCTATTGGCGACCCCCATGATCAGGCCGCGCTTGCCGCGCATCAGACCAGCTTCCGGCATGGTTTCCCTCGGTGGCGCAGGCGTTCCGCGCCGTTGGCCTGCTATGACATAGGGCTTGTGGGCCAGCAAGCAGATGGCGCCCGAGCCACAGAATCGGGGAATATCCGGCGATCTACCGGTGTTTTGTCAGGGCGTGAGCGCGCGAAGGACTTAGCTGTGAGCGGATTCCGTCAGGACATCCAGGCGACGATCCCGGCGCTGCGGCGCTATGCGCGCGCGCTGACGCGCGATGCCGAGATCGCCGACGATCTGGTGCAGGATACGCTGGTGCGCGCGTTGCGCTCCGAACATCTGTTTCATGGCGGCGACATCAGGAGCTGGCTGTACACAATCCTGACCAACCTCAATCGCAACCGGCTGCGTTCGCTCGCGCGCCGTCCTGCGCTGAGGCCGATCGAGGACAGCGATTTGCCCGACTCGTCGGGACCGGAAGCGGGCGGACGCGACATCGAGCGCGCGCTTGCCGCGCTGGTGGAGGATCAGCGCGTCGCGCTGCTGCTCGTCGTGCTGGAAGGTTTGAGCTACCGCGAGGTCGCGGAAGTGCAAGGTGTGCCGATCGGTACCGTGATGTCGCGGCTTGCGCGTGCGCGTGCCCAGATCAGGGCCTATCTCGACGGCGAGCGCCCCGCGCTGCGCCGCGTGAAATGAGGTGAGCGATGGTCGACCGTGAACCATCTGTCGGCGAGGAAGAGCTGCATGCCTATGTCGACGGGCAAATCGCAGGCGACGAACGCGCCGTGGTGGAGAAATGGCTCGAGAGCCATCCCGAGGATGCCGCGCGCGTTGCGGCATGGCGAGCACAGGCGGACGCGATCCGGGCGCGCTATGGCGCGGCTGCGGGTGAAACGTTGCCGCGGCGTTTCGATCTGACCAAGCTAGCGCGCGCCAACCGTCGATGGCCGCGTCTCGCGGCTGCGGTCGTGCTGCTCGCATTTCTGGTCGGCGGCAGCGCCGGCTGGTTCGGGCGCGGCGCCTGGGAAGGCGCAGGTCCCGCGCGCGTCGTGACCGTCGAGGCGTTCGAGGCACACCGGCTCTACATCGCGGAGGTGCGCCACCCGATCGAGGTGAAGGCGGGCGAAAGCCATCTCAACCGCTGGCTCTCACGCCGCGTCGGCTACGAGATGCCGACGCCCAATCTCGATGCGTTCGGGCTGAAGCTGCTCGGCGGCCGGCTGTTGCCGGGAAACGCCGGGCGCCCTGCCGCACTCTATATGTATGAGGGCCCGACGGGCGAGCGCTTCACGATCTACTCGCGCCGCGATCAGGCGCCGCAAACCGCGCTGCGTTACCGCGCGGCGGGGCCGGTCGGTTCGGTCTTCTGGGTTGAGGACGAGGCGGCCTTCGTGGTGAGCGGCCCTGCGGATCGCGCGCGGCTGCAGAAGGTGGCCGAAGCGGTCTACGAGCAAGTGGAGACGCGCCAGCAGACGGGATCGTTGTTGCGCATGATGTCGGACGCACGTGGCGTGCGGAAATAGCCGCGCTTAGCCCAGATCCTTCCTCGGATCGTGCGGATTCTGCTCGCGCCACTTCTTCATCAGCTCTTCGAGCTCGGCATCCTTGCCGTCGGGAAGGACGATCTTCACCGTGGCATAGAGATCGCCCGCGGCCGGATTGCCGGGCAGGCCCTTGCCTTTCAGGCGGAAGACGCGGCCGCTCGAGGTGTTGGCCGGAATGGAAAGCTCCACGGCGCCATCGAGCGTCGGCACGCGCACCTTGGCGCCGAGCACGGCTTCATAGAGCGTCACCGGAAGCTCAAGCCGCAGGTTCTGCCCGTCCACCTTGAACACCGGATGCGGCGCGATCGATATGGTGATCAGCACATCGCCGGGAGGGCCGCCATGCGGCGCCGGCATGCCCTGGCCGCGCAGCCGGATTTGTTTGCCGTCCGCGATACCCGGCGGGATCTTGAATTCGACCTCCTTGCCGATCGGCAATTCGAGCCGCCGCGTGCCGCCATGCGCTGCCTCGTTCAGGGTGATGACCGCCGTCGCGGTCACGTCCTGGCCACGGATGGCCGAGCCGATGTCCTCAGCCTCGAAGGCCGCGCCGGGCCCGCCGCGCGCGCGTCCGCCGAACATCTGGCTCAAGATGTCCTCGAAGCCTTGGCCGCCGCCGCCCGCGGCGCCGCCGCCCGGCGCCCCGCCGCGCCGCCGAAAGCCTTCCGGGCCCCAGCTGAAGCTCTCGAAATTTCCCTCGCGGCCAAACCCGGGTCCACCCGGTCCGCCACGCGGCCCGCCGAAGCCTTCGAAGCCCTGAAACCGCGGCTTCCCGTCGGCATCGATCTCGCCGCGATCGAACGCCTTGCGCTTGTCCGCGTCGCCGACGATCTCGTGTGCGCTATTCAACTCGGCGAACTTGTCGGCCGCCTTCGGATCCTTCTTGTTGGAATCCGGGTGCAGCTTTTTCGCCAGTCTGCGGTAGGCCTTCTTGATGTCTTCCGGGCTAGCCCCCTTCGACACCCCCAGGACCTCATAGGGGTCGCGCATTCTCAACTCCGATAGAATCCCCAACTGGCCCAACTCGTTGCCCTCAATGTGGGGGGAGTGTGGCCGCTGTGCAACGCGTGTGCCCTCGCCCCGCGAAGCGGGGAGAGGCGAAGGGGGAGAGACTACGTCCGCTTGAGCGGCCGCAAGGTCCGCACCGTCCACTTGCCCTGATGGATGCGGCAGGCGTCGCCCTGCAGCCAGGACTCGGCGCCCTCGCGGATGTAGCTCGCGAGGAAATCGCGGCACTGGAATCCGTCCTGCGTGTAGGCGTCGGCCAGCGCCGTCACGGTGCCGCGCGCGCCGGTGCCGGGGTTCTCCCACGGCTGGCTCGCGTCCTTCTCGCTACGCATCAGCACTTGCGCCGCCGCCGCCTTGGCATAGGCAAGGTCGGCATCGGCGGCATCGGCGGCGGAAAGGCTCGGTTTCGGCGTCGGCGCAGGGCGTGCCGAAACTGTCTGCGCGGGCTTCTCGCTCTCTTTGCCCATGAACGAATCGAGCTTGTAGGAGAGACTGCACCCGCCGGTCGCGGCGCTGAGCGTGAGCGCAAGCGCGATCGCCTTGGCGCGCAGCCGCCATAGGCGCGCCTTGCGGGTTCCTTTATAACGGGGCCGCACGGGCAGACGCGGTGCTGCCCGGAAGATCAAGGTTTTGCGCGCGATGTCCGACACGGCCCCGATTGAACACCCAACATGGTTAACGAGTGGTGATTTCACGCAAGCCGATGAGCCTTTCCGGCTCTGGCAGGCCTGGTTCGACGAGGCGGTGAAAGGGGAACCGCGCGATCCGACCGCCATGTCGCTGGCGACCGTCGATCCGGAGGGGATGCCGGACGTGCGTACCGTCCTGCTCAAGGGCGTCGATGACCGCGGCTTCGTGTTCTACACGAACACCGAGAGCAACAAGGGGCGCGAGCTTGCCGCCAATCCGAAGGCGGCGCTGCTGTTCTACTGGAAGTCGCTCAACCGCCAGATCCGCATCCGCGGGCCGGTCGAGCGCGTGACGCCGGAGGAGGCCGACACATATTTCGCCACGCGTCCGAAGGGGGCGCAGATCGGCGCCTGGGCGAGCCAGCAGTCGCGCCCGCTGGAAAGCCGGCTCGCCTTCGAGAAGGCGGTCGCGCTCTATGCCGCGAAGTATGCGCTCGGCACCGTGCCGCGCCCGCCGCACTGGTCCGGCTACCGCATCGTGCCTATCTCGATGGAGTTCTGGCACGACCGCCCTTTCCGCCTGCACGACCGCATCGAATTCCGGCGTGCGGCGTTGGGCGAGCCGTGGTCCAAAGTGCGCATGTATCCGTGAGAGGCTGATGCCCAATTCCAATTCCAACCAGCCGCGCCGCACGCTGTTGCTGACCGGCGCAAGCCGCGGCATCGGGCACGCGACGGTGAAGCGTTTCTCCGCCGCCGGCTGGCGTGTGCTCACCTGTTCGCGTCACGGGTTCCCGGAGAATTGCCCGTGGGAGATGGGACCGGAGGATCATGTCCAGGTCGATCTTGCCAACGCGGCGAGCACCGATGCGGCGATTGCGCTGATCAGGAGCAGGCTCGACAACGGCGAACTGCATGCGCTGGTCAACAATGCCGCAATCTCGCCGAAGGCGGAGGGCGGCAAGCGGCTCTCCGCGATCGATACCGCGCGCGAAGTGTGGAACCACGTGTTTCAGGTGAATTTCTTCGCGCCGATCATGCTGGCGCGTGGGCTGATGGACGAATTGAGCAAGGCGAACGGAGCCGTGGTCAACGTGACCTCGATTGCCGGCTCGCGCGTGCATCCATTCGCAGGCGCCGCGTACGCGACCTCGAAAGCCGCGCTTGCGGCGCTGACGCGCGAGATGGCCTCCGACTTCGGGCGCGCCGGGGTGCGCGTCAACGCCATCGCGCCGGGCGAGATCGACACCGCGATCCTTTCGCCCGGCACCGAAGATATCGTCGCGCATCAGATCCCGATGCATCGCCTCGGCACGCCGGACGAGGTCGCCAAGATCATCTACGTGCTGTGCACCGAGACGAGCTCTTATGTGAACGGCGCCGAAATCCATATTAACGGCGGTCAGCACGTATAGCTGAAAGCGGATGTTTCGGAAGACATTGCATTTCCATGAGTTTTTGACTATTAGGAAGAAAGTGGAATGCAAGGTGGAAGGAGGATAGGAAGTGGCCCTCAACATCAAAAATCCCGAGACCGAGAAGCTCGCGCGCGAACTGGCACGCCGCCGCGGGCAGGGCATCACCGAGGCAGTGACCGATGTGCTGCGCCGCGAAGTCGAGCGTGAGCGAAAAAAGCGGCGTCCTGAGGACAAGGAGAAATTCCATCGGGACATCGAGGAGATTGTCCAAGAGGTCAAAAAGCTTCCGGTTCTGGATGACCGGCCTGCCGACGAGATCCTTGGCTATAACGAACAAGGGCATTTCGACTGATGGTGATCGACTCGTCGGCCTTGATCGCCATTCTGTTCGATGAGTTCGACCGGCCGCGAATCGAGCAGGCAATTGAGGCCGACCCGGTTCGCCTCCTGTCCGCAATGACGAAGCTTGAAACAAGCATTGTGTTGCTTGGTCGCCGAGGCGAGGCTCTGCTGAGCAGATTGGATCGTCTCTTGCATCGATTGGCAGTCGCGATCGTTCCCTTCGACGATCATCAAGCCGACATCGCGCGCGACGCCTTTGTCCGCTATGGAAAGGGCCGCCATCGCGCAGGTCTTAATTTCGGCGATTGCGCTGCCTACGCGCTGAGCGTCGCGGAAGCTGAGCCGCTACTATTCAAGGGTACCGATTTCGGCGCGACGGATGTCGAAGTGGTGCGGTTGGGCTGACCGCCCCCTCACAGCCACTTCTTCCACTTGAAGAACCAGTAGGGAAGAACCGCGGCGATCAGCATCAGCACGATCGCCAGCGGGTAGCCGTATTCCCAATTGAGTTCCGGCATGTGCTTGAAGTTCATGCCGTAGATCGAGGCGATCAGGGTCGGCGGCATCAGCACCACGGCGGCGACCGAGAACAGCTTGATGATGTTGTTCTGCTCCACGCTCATCACGCCGATCATCGCGTCGAGCAGGAACGTCACCTTGTTGCCCAGATAGGTGACGTGGTCGGAGAGCGACTGCACGTCGCGCTGCATCGACTTGAGCTGCGAGCGCATCTCCTTCGGCCATTTCATGGCGTCTGCCTCGTTGGCGAGGAATAACAGGAGGCGGCCGATCGACACGAGACTCTC
>JAXDOA010000057.1:0-2692 GCA_034669125.1 Hyphomicrobiales bacterium | reverse complement strand
GATCCCGGCGGAGCAACTGGTCGTGCCGCTTGCAGTGATTGACGTGTCCGCCAAGGCGGCGCGCAACGCGGACTACGCACTGAGCGAGAAGGACCTTGCGGATTGGGAAAACCACAACGGGCCGCTTCCGCGCGGCTGCTGCGTCGCGATGCATTCCGGCTGGGCGCAGCACGTGACCAATGCGAAATTCGCCGGCAAGGACGCAGGCGGCGTGCTGCATTTTCCCGGCATCGATCCGCAGGCGGCGGCCTGGCTGCTCAGGGAGCGCAACGTGGCCGGGCTCGCGGTCGATACGCTCTCGCTCGATCCCGGCAACTCGAAGAACTTCAAGACTCATGCGACGTGGCTGCCCGCGGGCCGCTGGGGCATCGAGAACATCGCCAATCTCGACAAGGTACCGGCTGCGGGGGCGACGCTGGTGGCAGGCGTCCCCAAGGTCAAGGACGCAACCGGCGCGCCCGCGCGCATCTTCGCGCTGGTCTGATCAGGCTTTCTTTTCCCAACGGCCGCTTTCGTCGGCCTGCCAGTAGGTCGCGTCGAAGCCCTGCGTCTTGGCCTCGCTCCAGCGTACGCGTGCGGCCGCGACCGCCTCGTCATCGTCACCATCGAACAGCAGAACGATGCGCTGGTAGCTTGCGGCATCCTCCGGCACCGGCGCGCCGTCGATGACAAAGCGCACATTGGCGCCGTTCGGATTGTGATCGTGCACGGTGAGCAGAACCGGCTGCATCGCCGCCTCGCTCTCCCGATAGGTGCCGTGGGCGAGGAAATTGTCGTCGCGATAGGTCCACAGATGTGCGTCGAGCGCTTCGATGCGCTCGTCGGATGACGCCTGCACCACGACGCGCCAGCCGCGCTCGACCGATTTTTCCAGCAACTGCGGCAGCACCTTTTCGATCGGTTGGCGCTGCAAGTGATAGAAAAGGATCTCGGTCATGGGAGGCGACTACTCATAATGCTCCGCGACCAGCCGGTCGAGCAGCCGCACGCCCCAGCCCGAGCCCCAGTTCTTGTTGATGTCGGATGACGGCGAGGCAAAGCCGGTTCCGGCGATGTCCAGATGCGCCCACGGCGTCTTGCCGACGAAGCGCTGAATGAACTGCGCAGCGGTGATCGAGCCGCCGAACCGGCCGCCAGTGTTCTTCATGTCGGCGAACTTGGAATCGATCATCTTGTCGTACTCGGGGGCGAGCGGCATGCGCCACACACGCTCGCCGGTGTCGAGGCCGGCCTGGGTCAGGCGCTCGGAGAGCTTGTCGTCGTTGGAAAACAGGCCGGCATGCTCCTGACCGAGCGCGACCATGATCGCGCCGGTCAAGGTCGCGAGGTCGATCATGAACTTCGGCTTGAATTTCATGTTGACGTAGTGACACACGTCGGCGAGCACGAGGCGGCCTTCCGCATCGGTGTTGATGATCTCAATGGTCTGGCCGGACATCGAGGTTACGATGTCGCCCGGGCGCTGCGCGTTGCCGTCCGGCATGTTCTCGACGAGGCCGATTGCACCGATGGCGTTGACCTTGGCCTTGCGGGCGGCGAGCGCGTGCATCAGGCCGACCACACAGGCCGCGCCCGCCATATCGCCTTTCATATCCTCCATGCCGGCGGCCGGCTTGATCGAGATACCGCCGGTGTCGAAACACACACCCTTGCCGATGAAGGCGATGGGCGGCGTTCCCTTCTTGCCGCCGTTCCAGCGCATCACGACGATGCGGCTGTCCTGCCGCGAACCCTGCCCGACGCCCAGCAGCGCGCCCATGCCGAGCTTGCGCATGGCCTTCACGTCGAGAATGTCGACGCCGACGCCGAGCTTGCGCAAGCCGGCGGCGCGGCGCGCGAACTCGACCGGAAAGAGAATGTTCGGCGGCTCGTTGACGAGATCGCGCGCGATGATCACGCCGTCGGCGACACCCTGACGGCTGGCCCATGCCTTGCGGGCGGAAGCAACGTCAGCCACGCCGAGCGTGATGCGGGCCTTGGCGGACGCCTCCTCGCCTTCCTTGCGCTTGGTCTTGTAGCGCTCGAACGAGTACGCGCGCAGCGTCGCGCCCAGTGCGACGTCGGCGGCCGCATCGGCTTTCAGCGGCCCGTCCGCGAGTTCCAGCACCACCATGGCCTCGCTGGCGGCGGAGGGAATTCGCCCCATCGCGACCCCGCCCAGCTTGACCAGATCCTGCGGCTTGCGGTCGTCGGCCTTGCCGGTGCCGATCACCACCAAACGTGTCGCCTTGAGCCCGGCCGGCGCGACGATGTCGAGCGCACTGCCGCTCTTGCCTGTAAACTTCTCCGCCTTGGCGGCGCGCGCGACCAGATCGGTGGCGGACCCCAGCACCGAGCGCGTCCTTGGCCCGAACCGCAGGTTGTCATCGGCAAAGACGAGGAGAACACCGCCGCCTGGCGCCGCGATCGGGCCAAAACCGGGTTTTCGGGCATCCGCCATGGAAACTGATCCTTTCATGTCACACTGCGCCAGAAAACACGTGTTCTGCGCCAAAATGGGTCAAATCGGGCTTTGCAATAGCGCATCGACTGGCCAGTTGCGAGGTCGTTGCCCCGGTCTTGCCACCGATCCCGGCTAAGCGTGGGTTGCGGTGGCGTCGGGGGACGTTGCGTCGCGGGGAACTGGGGAATACTGCCGGCCAATGAGCGCGTTCGACCGCTACATTTTCCGCAACGTTTTCGGGGCGTTCCT
>JAXDOA010000056.1:0-4225 GCA_034669125.1 Hyphomicrobiales bacterium | reverse complement strand
CACCAGTACGGCTATCGGGATTTCCCCGATGCGCAGATCGACGCCGTGATCGCACTCTGCCGCGATATCCTCGCGCGCCGCCACATCCGTCGCGAGCGTGTGCTCGCGCATTCCGACGTCGCGCCGGCACGCAAGGACGATCCGGGAGAGAAATTTCCTTGGGCGCGTCTGGCCGCCGCCGGCATCGGATTGTGGGTCGAGCCCTCCCCGATTGTCGGGGGACGGACGCTCTCGGCGAACGACAGAGGTTCCGACGTCGAGCAATTGCAGAAACAGCTTGCCCGGTTCGGCTACGGTATCGAGGTTTCGCGCTTCTACGACGACAAGACGCGCAGCGTGGTCACGGCATTCCAGCGCCATTTCCGCCCTGAGCGCGTGGATGGGCTTGCGGACCCATCCACCGTCGAAACGCTGCGGCGTTTGTTAACGAGATAAGCCGCCGTTGCTTGATCTCCTGCGGGAAAGCGCCTAGCTCCATCCCGTCAGTCGGCCGGACGGCCGCTTGGGGCAATGCCGAAAGGTCGCCTTGAGAGGAAAGTCCGGGCTCCATGGACATGCGGTGCCGGATAACGTCCGGCGGAAGAAACCGAGCGCAAGCCCGGCGAATTTCAGGGAAAGTGCCACAGAGAAGAGACCGCCTTCCCCCACCCTACCCTCCCCCGCTTGCGGGGGAGGGATAAAGGGAGGGGGCGGCAAGGGTGAAACGGTGCGGTAAGAGCGCACCGCGCTTTCGGCAACGGAAGCGGCACGGCAAACCCCACCGGGAGCAAGACCGAATAGGGACGGCGCGGGAGCAATCTCGGGATCTGTGTCTGGATCCTGCCGTCCGGGTAGGTTGCTGGAGGCGCCGGGCAACCGGCGTCCCAGATGAATGGCCGTCACGCGGCGGGTTCGCCCGCCGCCCTACAGAACCCGGCTTACAGGCCGGCTGATACGCTAAGGGGGCTCGGCGGGACGACCGCCGGGCCCCCGCCATTTTGTCGATCTCGACATTCACACACTGCCATCCGAATAGCGATCTCCCCGCCTGCTCCATTTACGGACTCGCCCATGAAACGCGGATATCTCGACCGGCCCGATTGCCGTCTCTATTACGAAGTCGACGGCGCTGGGCCTTTCCTCGTGTTCGCCCATGGCCTCGGCGGCAATCACTTAAGCTGGTGGCAGCAGGTGCCGCATTTCCGCGACCGCTACACCTGCGTGACGTTCGCGCATCGCGGTTTTGCGCCGTCGAGCGCGCCGGCGGGCGGCCCCGATCCATCCGATTACGCCGGCGATCTCGCGGCGCTCGCCGATCATCTCGGCGCGAGCGACATCCGCATCGTGGCGCAATCGATGGGCGGCTGGACTGCGCTCGAATTTGCGCTCGCGCAACCGGCCCGCGTGCGCGCACTGGTGCTGGCCTCGACTGCCGGCACGATCGCGCGCGCGCCGTCGCTGTTCGCCGATCCCGGACAGTTGCCCGCATGGGAGCGCAAGGCCGCAGCGGCGGCGGCGACCAATCAGGCGAACAACATCCATGTGGCGGGTGGCGAACGGCTCGCGCGCGAGCAGCCGGCCGCACATTTTCTCTATCAGGAGATCGACGCGTTGAGCGGCGTCGACAAACTCAAGCTGCGCCAGAAGCTGCACGACGGTTTGGTGCGCCCCGCCGAGGTATTGCGCACGCTGAATATTCCGACGCTGTGGCTGACCGGCGACGAGGACATCGTCTACCCGCCGTTCCTCTCCGATATCCTGAGCGCCATGATGCCGAATTCGCGCGTCGCGCAGATCGAGCGCGCCGGTCATTCGGTCTATTTCGAGCGGCCGGCGGAGTTCAACCGGATCGTGGACGAGTTTGTCAGCGCAAATTCGTAGCCCGCATGGAGCCTTAAGCGCGTTTACGCGCGTCTTCGACGCGCTATGGCGTAATGCGGGAACAGTCGCCCCGGATTTCGCTGCGCTCCATCAGGGCTACGTGCGCAGCACGCCGATCAGAGTGAACACGTCATAGACCGGGAGAGCGGTCGCTTTCTCGACGGCGGCGCGGTGCGGCGGAAAGTTGGTGCATTCGAACAGGATCGCGCCGATATCCGGATGCCGTGCGATCAGCCGCTGCGCGGCGGCAACCACCTCGGCCTCGCGCGCCGCAATGCTGTCATCGCAGGGCTGCTCGTAGATCGCCTTCTGGAACACGCCGTCCTGCGCGACGCCTTCGACCGCCGTGTCGGGCGGCGCGCCGGCGGCGGCGAAATGCGAAGGGGTGAGATCGCGCGCCGAGAACGTCAGCACGCCGAGCCGCTTGCCCTTCGGGAGCAGCTTGAGCAGTGACGGGATCAGCAACAGCGCGCTGGTCGCGACCGGCACATTCAGGCGCGCCGCAAGTTCGGCCTGATTGAGCACCAGGAAGCCGCAGCCGGTCGTGATCGCGCTCGCGCCGCGCGCGATCAGCCGCTCGCCGGCGGCAACGAAATCGTCGATCAGCGGCGGCGCCTTGGCAGGCACGACCTTGTCCACCGTCGCGCCGCGCACGACCTCGAACAGCACCGGGTCTTTGTAGCTCTCCGGATTGCCGATATCGCCGACGAAGCGCCGGAAGCGCGTGTCGAGCATCAGGACGCCGAGGGGCATGGGGCGGCCTCTCCTTCTTCCTTCTCCCCGCCTGCGGGGAGAAGGTGGCGAGGCGCGACGCGCCGAGCCGGATGAGGGGCGAGATTGAAGCAAGTGGCCCCTCACCCGCCTCGCTTCGCTCGGCACCCTCTCCCCGTTTCACGGGGAGAGGGAAAGAAAGCAGCGCGCTCGCGCGTTGTTACATCTTCTTATACGCCTCGATGATCGCCTGGCCGTCGGCGCCGGCTTTCTTCAGCCAGTCGGCGCTGAGTTGCTCGCCGACCTTCTGGAAGCCGGACTTCAACGCCGGGCTCGGCGGCTGCACCTTCATGCCCTTGGCGGCGAGCTGATCGAGATACCACTGCGCCTTGTCCTGCCACATCTTCCAGCCGCGCGGCTCGGCGGCGGCCGCGGCCTTGAGGATCGCGTCCTGCGTCGGCTTGTCGAGCGCGTCGAACGCGGCCTTGTTCATGATCGTGTAGTCCTTCGGGATCCAGGCCTGCGTGTCGTAGAAGTGCGTCAGCGACTCCCACGCCTTGGAATCGTAGCCGGTGCCGCCCGACGACATGAACGAATTGACCACGCCGGTCGCGAGCGCCTGCGGCAGTTCGGCCGCCTGCACAGTGACCGACTGCGCGCCGACGATCTCGCCGATGCGCGCGGTACCGACATTGTAGGCCCGCCACTTCAGCCCCTTCATGTCGTCGATCGTGTTGAGGTCCTTCTTGGCGTAGATGCCTTGCGGCGCCCACGGCACCGCGAACAGCAGCATGATGCCCTGGGCGGCGAGCTTCTTTTCGATCGTCGCCTTTGAGGCTTGGTAGAGCTTCATCGCATCCGGAAAGCTGACCGCCAGAAACGGCACCACGTCGATGCCGAACAGCGCGTCCTCGTTTTCGTGGATCGAGAGCAGAAGCTCGCCCATCTGCGCCTGGCCGGTCGCGACCGCGCGCTTGATCTCCGGCGCCTTGAACAGCGACGCGTTGGCGTGGACCTGAATTTGCAGCTTGCCGCCGGTCGCGGCTTCGACGTCCTTGGCGAACAGGACGAGGTTTTCCGAATGCGGATTGTCCGCCGGATAAGCGGCGGGCAGATTCCACTTGGTCTGCGCGGCCGCACTGGTTGCGAACGCAAGCGCGCCCGCGAGCCCGAGCCAGAGAACGGATCTGGAAGGTTTCATGCGACTCCCTCTTTCGTTGTTTTACGCGGGGTAGAAATACCGCGGCACCACCATCACGATATCAGGAAATATCGTAATCAGGGCAACCGCGACAACCAGCAGGAAGAAAAACGGCAGCGACGCGCGCGCGACCGTGTTGGAATCCTTGCCCGACATGGTTTGCAGCACGAACAGGTTGAATCCGACCGGAGGCGACACCTCCGCCATTTCGACCACCAGCACGACGAAGATGCCGAACCAGACGAGGTCGAAGCCGGCGCTCTTGATCATCGGAATCACCACGGCGGTCGTGAGCACGATCATCGAGATCCCGTCGAGCGCCGTGCCGAGCACCACATACATCACGGTCAGCGCCGCGATCAGCGCATAGGGCGACAGATGCAGGCTGTCGACCCACCCGGCGATGGCGAGCGGAATGCCCGTATAGGCCATCGAGGTCGACATGTAGGACGC
>JAXDOA010000055.1:0-2711 GCA_034669125.1 Hyphomicrobiales bacterium | reverse complement strand
CTGCCATCACCGCTGACGCGCGCGCGATTGGATTTGTTAGGTAGAAGTCCTGCACGGCGGCGACGAAGCCCGCTCTTTCGGTGCCGCCCTGCCCTGCAGACCCCGCCAGCGACTGCAGGTCCCCGCCCCTCTCGATCTGATCTTCCCGCGAGAAATGCGGATGGCGCTCGTACAGCGCGCGCCGCAGCTGAGGGAGTGAATCGAACGGCAGGCGCGCGCCGAGGACATCGGAGAGCGCCCGCAGGATCGCCCAATCCTCGCGCCCGTCTCCGGGTGGGAAGCAGGCGCGATCGGCGATCTGCACGCGGCCTTCGGTGTTGACGTAAGTGCCGGATTTCTCGGTATACGCCGCGCCGGGCAGGATCACGTCGGCGCGATGCGCGCCACGGTCCCCATGGCTGCCCTGATAGACGACAAAAGCGCCGGGCGCGATGTCGATCTCGTCGGCGCCGAGGTTGAAGAGGACATCGAGCGCACCGGCTTCCGCCATCGCGAGCGCATCCTTCGCCCCGGGCTGCGGCACGAAATTCAGATCGAGGCCGCCGACGCGTGCGGCGGCGGTATGCAGGATCGACAGGCCGCTCCAGCCGTCCTTGCTGCCCGCCGCTTTTGCTGCGAGCGCGAGGATGCTGGCGCCGTCCGCTCGGGCGAGCGCGCCCTGCCCGACGATGACGAGCGGGCGCGCGGCTCTGGCGAAATCTTCGCCGAAACCTTTGCCCGCCACGACATCGGCGAGGCTCTCGGCGCCGGCGCCGATGTACTTGTAGTCATAGGTGAGATCGCCCGCCTCGCCGATGAGGCCGACCGGGAAATTGCCGGCGCGCCAGCGCTTGCGAATGCGGGCGTTGAGCACCGGCGCCTCGCGGCGCGGGTTGGAGCCGATGATCAGCAGCGCGTCCGCCTGTTCGATGCCGGCGATCGTCGCGTTGAAGATATACGATGCGCGCCCGAGCGAAGGATCGAGCTTCGCCCCGTCCTGCCGGCAATCGATGTTGGGCGAGCCGAGCTTCTCCATGATGAGCTTCAGCGCGAACATCTCCTCGACGGCGCAGAGATCGCCGGCGATTGCCCCGACCCGATCGGGCGACGTGGCCTTTACCCGCGCCGCGATCGCAGCAAAAGCTTCGCCCCAGGTCGCTGCACGCAGGCGTCCGTTCTCGCGCACAAACGGCCTGTCGAGCCGCTGCGTCTTAAGACCATCCACGATCTGCCGCGTCTTGTCGGAAATCCACTCCTCGTTCACCGCGTCATTGACGCGCGGCAGAATGCGCATGACTTCGCGCCCGCGCGTGTCGACGCGGATCGCCGAGCCGACCGCGTCCATCACATCGATCGATTCGGTCTTGCCGAGTTCCCACGGCCGCGCCTTGAACGAATAGGGCTTCGGCAGCAGCGCGCCGACGGGGCAGATGTCGGCGACATTGCCCTGCAGTTCCGAATGCATCGCCGTCTCGAGATAGGTCGTGATTTCCATGTCCTCGCCACGGCCGATCGCGCCCATCTCGGAGGTGCCGGCGACTTCCGCCGTGAACCGGATGCAGCGCGTGCAATGGATGCAGCGGTTCATGGAGGTGCGGACAAGCGGGCCGATATATTTGTCCTCGACTGCGCGCTTGTTCTCCGCGAAGCGCGAGCTGTCGACGCCGAAGGCCATCGCCTGATCCTGCAGATCGCATTCGCCGCCCTGATCGCAGATGGGACAATCAAGCGGATGGTTGATCAACAGGAACTCCATGACGCCATTGCGTGCCTTGCGCACCATCGGCGTCTTGGTGAATATCTCGGGCGCCTCGCCATGCGGGCCAGGGCGGCAGTCGCGCACGGCCCAGGCGCAGGAAGCCACCGGCTTCGGCGCGCCTTTGAGTTCGACGAGACACATGCGGCAATTGCCCGCAATCGACAGGCGTTCGTGATAGCAGAAGCGCGGAATCTCGGCACCGGCTTCTTCGCAGGCTTGCAGCAGCGTGTATTCGGGCGGGACCTCGACCTCGACGCCGTCGATGATGAGCTTGGTCAACTTGGCAGGTGCCGCGGTCACTATGCGGTCTCCAGCTTTTCAACGCGCTTCGTCAGGTCCGCGATTTGCTGTGCTCGTTTTCTATTTTGCTCATTGGCGGAAACAGCAAAACCGATTGCCGTCAATGTGCCTTCGCGCAGCATCTCGACGCGCTCCTCGAGAAAACCGAAGCGCAAAGTGTGTGAATCGAGAACCGTCTTGATCTCGTGAACATCACCACGCATGTATTTGACTTCGGTGCGCAACGACGCCACGTCCGCGCGAATGTCCCGCAGGTGGTGCAAAACGAGGTTTTCTGGTGCTTCAGCCATCGCCCTACTCCGCCGCGACGCCGTAAGCTTCGACCGGATCGGAAGCCGCATTGCGCGAATAAGCGTCGATGCGCCGCTCGATCTCCGGCCGGAAATGCCGGATCAGGCCCTGGATCGGCCAAGCCGCGGCGTCCCCGAGCGCGCAGATCGTGTGGCCTTCGACCTGCGTCGTCACCTCGAGCAGCATATCGATCTCGCGCTTATGCGCGCGCCCCTCTGCCATGCGACTCACGACGCGCCACATCCAGCCCGTGCCTTCGCGGCATGGCGTGCACTGGCCGCAGCTCTCATGCTTATAGAAATACGAGATGCGTGCGATCGCCCGGACGATGTCGGTCGATTTGTCCATGACGATTACGGCCGCCGTGCCGAGACCAGACTTC
>JAXDOA010000054.1:0-3775 GCA_034669125.1 Hyphomicrobiales bacterium | reverse complement strand
TCGCAAGCCTTGAGATCATCGCCCGCGCGCGCCTCGGGATGGGACTCGCAATCCCGTCCTTGCAAGGCGCGCTGGGGTGTCCGGCGTAACGCACCGGAGCCCCACAAGGGCGCCGTAGCGCAGCGCCCTGGCGCCATCGCAAGTCGGGTTTACCCGACTTGCGCACCCAATGATGCCGATCTCGGGTAAACCCGAGATCGGTGCGCTCCATTGCCCCCACCCAACCCTCCCCCGCAAGCGGGGGAGGGCAAGGGGAGGGGGAACGGAAAAAGGGAAAAGGGAAAAGGGAAAAGGGAAAAGGGAAAAGGGCAACCCGCGCCCTCTCCGAAACGGGTGCTGCAGCGTTGGCTACTCCACACAACGCGCACAATTCCCGCTAGGCTTGGGCCGGGGCACCTCGGAGAACCCGCCATGAGACTGACCCTTGCAGCCACGCTCGCGCTCTTCCTGCCACTCGCCGCGCAGGCGCAGCCGAAAGAACCGTTCACCCCCGGCCTCGGCGAAATCATGACCTTGCAGCAGATGCGCCACCTCAAGCTCTGGTTCGCCGGCCAGGCCGGCAACTGGCCGCTTGCCGACTACGAGCTCGACGAATTGAAGGAGGGCTACGAGGACATCGTCAAATATTTCCCGACCAAGGACGATGTGCCGACCGGCCCGATGGCGAGCGCCGTCATCGAGAAAGAAGTCGCGGAGTTGAACAAGGCGATCGAGGCAAAGAACGCTAAGCAATTCGCGGCCGCATTCGAGAAGCTCACAGCCTCGTGCAACGCCTGTCACCAGTCGTCGAAGAAGCCGTTCATCGTGGTGCAGCGCCCGACCGCGAACCCTTACGCCAACCAGTCCTTCGCGCCGCGCAAATAGGAAAGCCGAATGAAATCGATCGAGCACGTGCACTGGCCGGATGCGCCGGACCTGTGGATGCCCTATGCGCCGGCCATCAAGGTGCGCGGCGGCACCACCGTGTACCTCGCGGGCGTCACCGCGGCGCCGGTCTATCATCATCATCCGCACCGGCCGGAAGAGTTCGACGCCATGCCGCGCGACATGGAAGGGCAGGCGCGCGCCGCGCTGGAGAACCTGAAGCGCGGGCTCGACGCGGTCGGCGCGACATTTGCCGATATCGTGACGGCGGACCGCTTCGTCACGGATCTCACCGATCAGGATGCGCTCAACCGTGTGTGGGGCGAATATTTCGGCGACGCCAAGCCGACGACCACGACCGTGCAGGTGGTGCGGCTCGCGACCGACCCGCGCTGCATGGTTGAGATCAACGCCATCGCGGTAATCGACTGAGAGATGCCGCGCTTCGTCACCGTGAACGACAGAATGCAGCGCGGCTATCGCTACACGCTCACTGCGCCTGTGGGCCGCAATTTCGGTCCGGAGTTCAAGCCCGAGCTCACCCCGCGGGAGATGCTCGCCCTCGGCGTGTTCGGCGGGAAATACATGACCGATTGCCGGCGCGAGTTTCCGAAAAGCTGGTTTGCGGGCGCGAAGCTCTCGCCGGGCGCGCGCGATAACGCGCTGAACTATTTCGGCGTCGACGCGAGCCAGCCGCTCAGCGAATGGCGGCGCAAGGGCTGGCTGCACCCAGACGATCCGCGCGGCTGGTTTCAGTGGTATTGCCGCTATTACATGGGCCGCCGCCACGAGGATGACGCGCGGCAGATCAAGCGCTGGAAGGCGTTCCGCCGCCACATCGGGCAGATCAGGGCGCACTGCGAGCGGGGTGATTTCTCCTGCCGGCGCCGCCAGCGCCAGGCACTGCTGCACTGGGCCTATGACAGCCGGAAAATCTGAAGGAACGCACATGCCTTACGAAACCATCCTCACCGATCTCGCCGACAACATCTTCACCATCACGATCAACCGGCCGGACAGGCTCAATGCGCTGAACACCACGATGATCCATGAGTTCATCGACGCGATCGACAAGGCCGACGCGGACGATGCGGTGCGCGCCATCATCGTGACGGGGGCGGGCAGGGCGTTCTGCGCCGGGGCGGATCTGTCGGGCGGAGGCAGGACCTTCGATCGCGAGGCGCGCCCCGACCGGCCGCCGGTGCCGAACGGACCGGACGGCAAGCCTGATCTCTCCCACGAGAACGCGCGCGACGGCGGCGGACGCATGACGCTGCGCATCTTCAAGTGCCGCAAGCCGGTGATCGGCGCGGTGAACGGGGCGGCGGTCGGCATCGGCGTCACCATGCTGCTGCCGATGGATGTGCGCATCGCGTCGAGCGAAGCGCGCTTCGGTTTTGTGTTCTCCCAGCGCGGCATCGTGCCGGAGGCAGCCTCGAGCTGGTTCCTGCCGCGCATCGTCGGCATCGCGCAGGCGCTGGAGTGGTGTTATTCGGGCCGGGTGTTTCCTGCGGCCGAGGCGCTCGCGGGCCGGCTGGTCAGCCGCGTGGTGCCGCCCGCCGAGCTGCTGCCGGCGGCGCGCGCGATCGCGCGTTCGTTCATCGACAACACGGCGCCCGTGTCGGTCGCGCTGATCCGGCAGATGATGTGGCGCATGCTCGGCGCGAGCCACCCGATGGAGGCGCACCGGCTCGACAGCAAGGCCATGTTCCACCGCGGCCGCAGCGCCGACGTGAAAGAGGGCATCGCGTCGTTCCTGGAAAAGCGGCCCCCGCAGTTCAGCGACTCCGTCTCGGACGGGTGGCCGGACCTGCCATGGGGAGACGAGCCTGGGTACCGTTGAGGAATTGGGAGGAAAATCCTCAAATAAATTTCGCTGTCGCACCCACAAACGGATTTTCCGTGCTATTATAAGGGCATGGACCCCATGACGAACGGCATTGGCCCCGCCGTTACGGCGGTTCGCAGTGCTTTTTGAGTATCACGGAGGCTGTCTTGGCTCATAAGTTCCGCATCGGCGACAACGTTCACATCATCGCGGGCCTGCTCGGCCGCGGCGACGGCGGCGGCACCTACCAGGTGGTCCGCGTGCTCCCGTCTGAGGGCGACGAGCAGCAATACCGCATCAAAAGCGCGAGCGAGCCGCACGAGCGCGTCGCCAAGCAAAGCCAGCTCGAACGCGCGGCGTGACGGCGGTTCCCGCGGTTTGACGGCGCATCGGCGTTCGTATAGAGCCGTCCGCGCAACCTTGGTTTTCGGCCTGCCTTGATACGCTCCCGGTTTTGGGTGCTGCACCAAGTCATTCCCCAAAACTCGGATGCTTTGTCCGCCGCGCGGTCCGCGTGCGTCGGGTTAACAGGCGTATCAAGCAAGGAGAGCCAAGATGGCGACAGGTACTGTGAAGTTCTTCAATTCGCAGAAGGGCTTCGGATTCATTCAGCCGACCGACGGTTCGAAGGACGTGTTCGTGCATATCAGCGCCGTCGAGCGCGCCGGCATGCGCACGCTGATGGAAGGCCAGAAGGTCAACTACGAGATCGTGACCGAGCGCGGCAAGCAGGCGGCGAGCAACCTTTCGCTCGCGTAAAGACTGCCGTATCGGTTGGTTTCGAACGCCCGGCTTGCTGCCGGGCGTTTTGCTTTGTGAGCCGGGCGCACGGCATGCTTGCGGAGAGGCGCTGCCTTCGTCCACATTCCGCCCCAACACACTCGGACTGTGCCGGCTCGCACATGGGAGGACATCGAAATGAATAAGATGAAAATGACGCGCCGTGGTCTCGTGCTGGCGGCCGCCGGCGCGGCGCTCGCCTTCGGTGGCCCCGCATCGGCGCAGGCGCCGAAGTCGCCGGTGGTCATCAACGTGGTCGATGTCGGCGGCGCGCTCGCGCTGCTGCAGGACGCGATCGAGGCC
>JAXDOA010000053.1:0-15849 GCA_034669125.1 Hyphomicrobiales bacterium | reverse complement strand
CGACGAGGCGACAAGCTGCCGTGCGCGGATGATCTCACCTTCGGCGGTCTCCACGCCCGCCGCCCGGCCGTTCTCGACAAGGATACGCGCCGGCTCGGTCATCAGCCGGACGTCGCCGCCGCTCTCGCGCACCGCAGTTTCCAGCGCGCGCGCAAGCGCCGCCGAGCCGCCGCGCGACATCTGCGCCTTGGCGGGGCTCGCGAGCAGCGCCGCGATGTGATGGCCGAAGCCTTTGGCGCGCAGGTCCACCTCGCGCAGTCCGTTGAAGAACAAGAGCCCGGCCTGCACGGCCGGATGCTCGAATTCCTGGTGCACGAATTCGAGCGGCGAGAGCGCGCTGACCTCCAGCAGGCGGCGGCCGGCGGCGCTCTTGCTCAGCGCGGCACGCCGCTCCTCCGGCGGCAGCGGAACGGTCCGGCTCTCGGGAACGAGAATGTCCCGCATGATCGGCACGAACTCGTGCTGCCAGCGCCGCAGCGTATCGGCGTCGCGCCGGCTGAATTGCGCGAACGACTCGATGGTGCGCTCGATATCGGTCCACCATTCGAGCGCGTGGCCGTCGCTGGTCAGCAGCGCAACATTGAGTTCCGGTTCGATGTAGCGCGCCCCGTGCCGCTCCAACGCGAGGTCGGCGTACCACGGCATCGTGGTGATGGCGCGCTGGAAGAACGCGTGCGTGTTGTGCAGGAAGCCCGGATGACGCGGGTCTTCGAGCGTCGAAAGCCCGCCGCCCGCAACCGGCCGGCGCTCGATGCACAGCGTCTTGAGCCCGGCCTTGCCGAGATAGGCCTGCAGGATGAGACCATTGTGGCCTGCGCCGATGATGATGCCGTCGTAGTCGGGCATGGTTCATTCCATGCCGAGCAGCCGATAGACCCGGCGCGTGTATTCGCCGAACTTCTCGGAGGTCTTCATGTCGAGCGTGCGCGGATGCGGCAGTTCGACCAGAAAGTTGTCCGCCATGCGCGCCGGACCCGACGTCAGCACGATGACACGCGTGCCGAGGAAAACGGCCTCGGTGATGCCGTGCGTGACGAACACGATGGTCTTTTTCGCCTCCTGCCAGATGCGCAGCAGCTCCAGATTCATTTTCTCGCGCGTCAGCGCATCGAGCGCGCCGAACGGTTCATCCATCAGGATCAGCTTCGGATCGTGGATCAGCGCACGCGCAATCGAGGCGCGCTGCTGCATGCCGCCGGAGAGCTGATAGGGGTATTTGTCTTCCGCGCCCCGCAGCCCGACCAGCGCGAGCAGGTCGCGTGCCCGCTCGCGGCTTTGCAGCAGCGGCAGTCCGAGAATTTCCGCCGGCAGCAGCACGTTGTCGATGACACGGCGCCATTTCAAGAGCAACGGCTGCTGGAACACCATGCCGATGTCGCGCGTCGGATCGAACGGCTGCGCCGCCGACCCGATGCGCACTTCGCCGGCATCGTGTGGGTGCAGGCCGGCAAGGATTTTCAGGAGCGTGGTCTTGCCGCAGCCAGAGGGACCGACCAGCGCGACGAGTTCCCCTGCTTCAACGTCGAAGGTCGCCTGCGACACCGCGAGAAATTCCGCGCTGCGCGTGCGGTAGACTTTCGTGACGCCGGCAAGATGGATGAACGGTTCCGCCATGGGGCTCATCCGAGCCGCGCGTCCTGCACGACCAGCAGGCGTTCGAGGCCGAGCACCATGAGATAAAGCGCGCCGCCGATCAGCGTGATCAGGATCACCGCCATGAACATCGCCGCGGTATCGAGCGTGACCTGCACCTGCAGCATAAGGTAGCCGAGGCCGCGATCGGAGCCGAGGAATTCACCCACGATGGCGCCCGCGACCGCGAGGATCGCGGCGACCTTCATGCCGGAGAAGATGTAGGGCAGGGCACCGGGAAGCTGTATCTTGGTGAACACCTGCCAGCGCGAGCCTTTCAGCGTGCGCACCAGATCGAGCAGATCGGGCTCGACCTCCTTCAACCCGCGCGCGGTCGTCAGCACGATCGGAAAAAAGCAGATGGCAAACGCCATCATGATGTTCGGGCCGATGCCGTATTTGAACCACACGATGATCAGGGGCCCGAGCGCGACCTTCGGGATCATGTTGAGCGTAACCAGCAGCGGCATCACTGCCATGTTGAGCCAGCGCGACCACGAGAACAGCAGCGCGATGCCGACACCCACGACGACGGCGAGAAGATAGCCGCCAAAAATCTCCGTCGCCGTGACGGTGATGTTTTCCAGCCAGCGATAGTTCGGCACGAGCAGCGCGTTGAGGGTCGCCTGCGGCGACGGCATGACGAACTTGGGGACCTTGCCCAACTCGACAAACAAATACCACGCCGCCACCAGCAGCAGGTGGCTGACCACGGCCAGCGAATAGCGCTGCAATGACTCGCGATTAGCACCCAATGATCGTTCCTCTGTCGTCAGCCACGATAGCGCAGTCCGTTTCGCTTTAGGCCAGCCAGCGCGCGACGTTTGCGCGCACGAACGCGTCGTCGGTCAGGTGCGGATAGGCGGCGCAGACCCGGTCGATCTCGGCCATCTGCCCCGGCCCGAGCGACTCGTTCGGGTCGAGACACCAGATGCCTTCGAGCAGCCCTTGGCGCCGCAGGATTTCGTGGCAGCCGCAGATCACGCCATGGAAATCGTTCGCGACGTCGAAAATCGCCGCGTTGCAGTCGGTGACAGCCGAGTCGAGCGCCAGCATATCCGCCGGAACCGTATCGCCGGCCACCACCGCGTGAACGCGGTCAAGCAGCTCGACGGCGGTCTTGACCCACACGCTCCAGTGCCCGAGCAGGCCGCCCTTGATGCGGACGGTCGTCGTCCGTCCGGCCGCCGTCACGGTGAAGGGCGTCACCAGATCGAGCACGATGTGGTCGTCATTGCCGGTGTAGAGCGTGATGCGCTCGGCTGCGCCCGCCTCGACGACGCCGCGGATCACGTCGAGCGTGCGATAGCGGTTGAACGGCGCGATCTTGATCGCGACGACGTTCTCGATCGCCGCAAAGCGGCGCCAGAACGACACCGGCAGCACGATCCCGCCGACAGCGGGCTGCAGATAGAAACCGACCAGCGGGATTTCGCGCGCGATCGTCTGCGCATGCGCGATCAGGTCATCCTCGCTCGCGCCCTTCATCGCGGCGAGCGAGAGCAATCCGGCGTGATAGCCGAGGTCGCGCGCGACCTGCGCTTCATTGACCGCCTGGCTCGTGCGCCCGGCGAGCCCCGCGATCATGACCGCCGGCTTTTTCGCCCATTCGGGCGCCGTGCGCATCGCGAGCTCCAGCACCGGACGATACAGCCCCACATCGCGAATCGCGAATTGTGTGGTGTGCACGCCGACCGCGAGGCCCCCGGCGCCGGCGTCGAGATAATAGCGGCTCAGCGCGCGCTGGCGGCGCACATCCAGCTTGCGGTTGACATCGAGCGCGAGCGGATGCGCCGGAATGACGGCGCCTCGGCGCAAAACGGCCAGCACGTCGGCGGGCCAGTCGGTCCAGTGCGATCCCATGCGATTGACAGGTCCGGGGGCCAATCCTAACGTTCCGCCAAGCAGTTAGCATGAAGCCTCAAGGCGCGTCGAGGATGCGCCGCGCAACCTCCCCCAAGGAGATCGGCATGAAAATTTCTAAGCTTGCGCTGGTATTGGCCGGCCTCGCGCTTGGCGCATCTCCGGCGGCGGCGCAGAAGCTCACCTTCACGCTCAACTGGGTCGCCGGCGGCGACCACGCGCCGTATTTCTACGCGCAGAAAATGGGCTGGTACAAACAGGCCGGCATCGACATCGACTTCGAAACCGGACGCGGCTCGGCGGCTTCGGCGCAGAAGGTCGGGGCGGGCGCTTCGCAGCTCGGCCTCTCCGACATGGCGGGCGTGCTGCTGTTCCGCGGCAAGGGGCTCGATCTCGTCGGGCTGATGAACGTTTACGCCAATTCGCCGCAGGGCCTTTACTGGCTCAAGAGCAACGGCATCGCCACCATCAAGGATCTCGCCGGCAAGAAGATCGGCAATCCGGCGGGCGACGGCGCGCGCACGATGTGGCCGGCGCTCGCGAAGGCGAATGGCATCGATCCGAACTCGGTGACTTGGGTCAACATCGACGCCAATGCCAAGCTCAGCGCGCTCAAGGCCAAGACCGTCGATGCGACCACCTCGTTCTTCAACCTGCATCACGTGTTCGCGCGCGAGCTCGGCGCCGACATGGGTTTCCAGGCGTGGAAGGACGCGGGCGTCAATCTCTACGGCAACTCGATCGTCGCCAATGGTGCGTGGCTGAACGCCAACAAGGACAAGGCGGCGCAGTTCATCAAGATCACGCAGAAGGCCTTCGCCGAATGCGCCAAGACGCCGGAGCCGTGCGTCAAGGCGCTGGTCGAGGCGAACGGCGCGCTCCTTTACGACAACGAGTTGACCAACTGGCACCTCGTCACCATCCTGATGAGCGACGACACCTCGCGCAACGTGGCGCTCGGCTGGCACGACGAGAAGCGCATGGAGAGCGATTACAAACTGGTCGACGAGTATCTCAAGATGGAAAAGCCGTACGACGTGAAGACGGCCTACACCAACGACTTTCTCGACAAGGCGGTGAAGATGCCGCCGATCAGTCCGCCGAAGCTGTATTGAGTTATCATTCGGGGGAACAGCCGGGTCGACTCTCCGCGAATACTGCGTCTGCCGCATTTGCCCTCTCCCCTTGGGGGCGAGGGCATCGCAGGGGCTGCAACACATTCAACCGGGTGAGGGGTTCTGGCAGCGACCCCTCACCCGACCGTGGTTGCTGAACCCTCAGCGTTGCCCTCTCCCACAAGGGAGAGGGCGCAATAACGAATGTCGCGCCCGCTGAGCGAACGTCTGGCGGAGCGCGCGGGACTATGAAGGGAATGCGCATGGCTATGACATTGAGCCGGCGCCGGCTTCTGCAAGGCGCCTCGGTCGCCGCGACAGCGGCGCTCACGCCGGGAGGGCTGTTCGCCCAGCAGGCCGCGCGCAATGCCGCGGCGCCGGGCGCGCCCTTGCCGCCGCGCGGCGAGTTCGTCATCCGTGGCGCCACCGTCCTCACCATGGATCCCGCCGTGCCCGACCTCGCCGCGGGCGACGTGCACATGCGCGACGGCGCCATCGTCGCGGTCGCGCAGAGGATCGAGGCACCGGCGGCTCAAGCCATCGACGGCGCCGGCATGATCTGCATCCCCGGCTTCGTCGATGCCCATTTCCACATGTGGACCTCCGTGTTCCGTCTGTTCGTGCGCGCCGATGTGCCTGCACTCGGCTACTTCCCGGTGACGGCCCGTCTCGGCCCGCTGATGACGCCGGAGGACAGCTATCGCGCCGTGCGTCTCGGCGCCGTCGACGCGCTCGCCACCGGCATCACCACGGTGCACAACTGGGCACACAACACGCGCAGCCCCGAGCATGCCGACGCCGAGCTCTCCGCCATGCGCGACACGGGGCTGCGTGGACGCTTCGCCTACGGCACGCCCGTCGGCCTCGCCGACGACGCTCCGATGGACCTTGCCGGTCTGGCACGCGTCGAGCGCGACTGGATGCCCGACAAGGACAATCTGCTCGCCCTCGGCATCTGCTCGCGTAACCTCGGTGCCGTGGCCATCGGCGGCGGCGCGGCGGCGGCGTCGCGCGGTGTCCTGACGATCGAGAACATCAAGCGCGACTGGGATGGTGCCCGCGCGCTCGGCCTGCCGATCACCATGCATACGTCCGGCGCAAGCCCGATCATGGCGCTTGAACAGGCCGGGCTGCTCGGCCCCGACGTGCAGTTCATCCATCCGCTGCTGACCACGCCCGAGGAGCGGGACATCCTGAAGGCGCGCGGCGCCAGCTATTCGACCGCGCCCCAGCTTGAGTCGCGCCGGGGCTCGCAACTCGGCGTCATTCAGCTCGGCGAGCTGCTCGAGGCCGGCGTCAAGGTGAGCCTCTCGACCGACCACATCGCCTCCATCAGCTGCGATCCGTTCTCTTCGATGCGCATCCTGTTCGCGCTGCACTCGCACCGCGTCGGCGCGCGCGTGCCGCTGACACTGAAGCGGCTGCTGCAGCTTGCGACGCTCGACGGCGCCATCGATCTCGGCATCGCGGATCGCACCGGCTCGATCACGCCGGGCAAGCGCGCCGACCTCGTTCTGCTGCGCGCGACCGATATGAACATGGCGCCGATCAGCGATCCCTATGAGGCGATTGTGTCTTTCGCGATGCCGTCGAACGTCGACACCGTCCTGGTCGACGGCCGCATCCTGCGCCGTGCCGGCAAGTTCACGGCGTTCGACGAGCGGCAGATCGTCGCCGAGGCGCGCGAAGCGGCCGTTGCGTTGCGCGACAAGGCCAAGTGGCCGACCTGAGTGTGCGGCCGGTCGAACGCTCATCCGAACTCCGGGCCGATCACCGCATAGGTGCGCGCCACATCGTCGAAGCTCTGGTCGCGCCCGAGCAGCATGCGGGTGAAGGAGCCCTGTGGTGAGAAACCGCACCCGCGCCGCCCTCTCTGTCGCCACGCCGGGCCGCCAATTCGTGCTATAAAGGCGCGTGAATTGACGGCGAAAGTGTAGGTTTGGAAGAAATCAGGGAGGCACATCATGACTACGGCCGATAATGGCGTCCACGTCCAGGCTTTGCTCGACGCGCGCGATGCGCTCACGAAGGCTCCGGAGGCCGCGCAGTTCAAGTGGCGCGCGGCGTGCGAATGGAAGAACGGCACGCACAGTCATTCGACGGTGGAAAGCTTCTACGGTCTGGGCGCAGAGCAGAATCGCAAGACCACCTTCAAGTTCGATGCCGATCATCCGGAGGTCTTTGCGTCCGCGGACAAGGGCGCGACGCCGGTTGAATACGTGCTGGTCGGACTGGCAAGCTGTCTCACCGCAGGCATCGCGGCGGTCGCGCAGAACCGGAACATCCAGTTGAAGTCCGTGACCGCGACGATCGAAGGCGACATGGACCTCGCCGGCATCCTCGGCATCGACAGCGAGGTGCGCAACGGCTTCAAAGGCATCACGGTGAATTACAAGATCGATGCCGATGCGAAGCAGGAAGACATCGAGGCGCTCGTCGCGCAGTCGCAGAAGCGCTCCGCGGTCTATGACATCGTGACCAATCCGACGAACGTCACGGTCAAGGTGAATTAGCCGCCCCGCGGCCCTTCTCTCCATGAGGAGACGGCCCGATTAGCGTCGTCACCACCGTCATTGTCGGCGCGGGGCACGCGGCTCTTGCCATGAGCCGCTGCCTCGCAGAGCGTTCCATCGACCACGTCCTGCTGGAGCGCGGCGAGGTCGCCAATAGCTGGCGCACCGAGCGATGGGACTCGCTGCGTCTGCTCACGCCCAATTGGCAGAGCCGGCTGCCGGGCTTTCGCTACGAAGGGAACGATCCTGACGGCTATCGGACGATGCCGGAGGTCATCGAGTTCATTGCGGCCTATGCGAAGTCGATCTCCGCTCCGGTGCGGACCCATACGACTGTCACCTCGGTGCGCAGCGCGGACACGGGATACCTCGTTTGTACAAACCGCGGCGACTGGCGCTGCAAGACCGTCGTGCTGGCCTCGGGCGCGTGCAACATCCCGCGCGTGCCGGGCTTCGCCGACCGCGTGCCGCCGTCGGTCGCAACGCTCACCGCTCAAACCTATCGCAATCCCGAACAACTTGCCGACGGTGGCGTCCTAATCGTGGGCGCTTCTGCGAGCGGCACCCAGATTGCGCACGAGCTCCAACGCTCGGGCCGGTCGGTCACGCTGGCGGTCGGCGAGCACATCCGGGCGCCGCGCGTCTATCGCGGCAGGGATCTGGAATGGTGGATGGACGCGGCCGGCGTGCTCGACGAGCGCTACGACCAGGTGGACGACATCACGCGGGCGCGGCGGGTCCCCTCGCTGCAGCTCGCCGGCACGCCCGACCGCTCCACCCTGGACCTCAATTCCCTCTGCGACATCGGCGTGAAGCTGGTCGGCCGTCTGGCTGGCATTGCCGAAGACGGCAAGGCGCAGTTTGCCGGGTCGTTGCGCAACATGTGCGCGATGTCCGATCTCAAGATGCGCCGGCTGCTCGAACTCCTCGACGAATGGGCGCGCACGAACGGCCTCGACGGCACGGTGGAGCCGCCGGACCGTCTGCCGCCGACACACGTGGAGGAGTCACCCCCGCTCGGCATGGACCTCGTCAAAGCCGGGATCAAGACGATCGTCTGGGCCGGTGGCTATCGGCCGGACTATTCCTGGCTGGAGCTGCCGGTTCTCGACCGCAAGGGTTACATTGCGCATGACGGCGGAATCGTCAGCGCGCCCGGCGTGTACCTCATGGGGATGCAGTTCCTGCGGCGGCGAAAGTCCGCATTGATCGACGGCGCCGGCGACGATGCGCGCGATCTGAGCGCGCATCTCGCAGCCTATCTCGACAACTCTCATCCGAACTCCGGGCCGATCACCGCATAGGTGCGCGCCACATCGTCGAAGCTCTGGTCGCGCCCGAGCAGCATGCGGGTGAAGGGGCGTTGCGCCGCAAAGCCTGATGCTTCGAGCCACGCGCGAACGGCTGGCTTGGCGTCCGCGAGGTCGACATAGACCGGCCCATCGATCCGGCTCAGTGCGTGCGCGAGCAGCGCCAGCGCGGTGGCGTCGTCTTCGGCGATCAGGGGACCCAGATGCGACGCCGTGCGGCCCTCGCGCCCCAGCAGCAGTCCGGTGATGCGCCCGCCGCGCTCGGAATAAAGATTGGCAGGCGGCAGGCGACCGCGCATGCGCGCGAGAATGCGGCTGCGATCCGCGCCGAACACCGCGGCGTCGTAGGCGCACAGCGCGGGCCACACCGACTCGCCGACCGGCCGCACCGCGACTGACACCGGCAGCGCCGTCACGCTCGCCTGTGTGGCAGCGAGGCGCGTGAAACGCCACGCCGCTTGAAATCCCAGCGGCGCATAGACCTTGGCGCCGGCCGGCGTCGAGTCGAGCACAGGCACAAGGTTCGCGGCCTGGATATCGTCGATGCAGCGACGCAGGAGCCGCGTCGCGAGCCCGCGGCGGCGCTGCTCCGCTGCCACCAGTACCATGCTGATCCACGCGCAGCGCCCATACGGCAACGTCGCGGCGGTGGCGAAAACGCGAGCGGCGTCGCGCACCGCATAGACGGTGCCGAAGTCGAGAAACATCCGCCAGTCGGCCGCGACCTGGTTCCAGCCGGCTTCCGCGACAAGCGCCTCGGCATCGCCGAGGTCACCGGGCGCGAGGCGCCCGATCTCGGAATCAAAACGCGCCATCGCGCTTGCCATAGCCGGTCGGCTTGCCGAGGCTCGGCATGTCGCGCGCAACCCAGTCGGCGGTCCAGTCGATCAGCCGCGCGAGCGAAACGCGCGGATGACCGAACAGCGCCATCGCTTGGGCTGTATTCACCAGCCAGGCGGTCGGCGCTTCCTCTCCGGCAAACACCGGCGTCTTGCCGAGCCGCTCGCCGAATGCTTGCGCGAGCCAGCGGATGCCGATCGTCTCCGGCCCGCTGACGTTGATCGGCGAGGTTGGCGCGGTGCAGTGGCCGAGCGCGCGCAGCACCATCGCGTTGGCGTCGCCCTGCCAGATCACGTTCACGTGCCCGGTCGACAGATCGATTGTGTCGCCCGCCTTCACGCGCGACGCCACGTCGAACAGCACGCCGTAGCGCATGTCGATCGCATAGTTCAGCCGGATGGTGCGGCCCGGCGTGCCGCGCGCTTGCGAGAAATACTGGAACATCTGCTCGCGCGCGACGCAGGAGTTCGCGTAGGCGCCGGGCGGCGGCGTCATCGCTGTCGCCTCGGTCGCGCCGCCGTGCCGCACATCGACATAGGGGTAAACGCAGCCGGTCGAGTAGGCGACGATGCTCGAGGCGGCGAAGGCCTCCGCGACCAGCGCCGGCACGTGCGCGTTCATCGCCCACGTGAAAGCCTCATGCCCGGCGGCACCGAACTTGAACCCCGCCATGAAGATGACGTTCGGCAACTTCGGCAGCGCGTCGATCTGCGCGCGATCCAGCAGATCGGCGGCGATGCACTCGATCCCCTGTGCGGTCAGCGCTTCGCGCAGACCCTTTTCGCTGAAGCGCGCAACGCCGACGACGCGCTTTCCCGGCGCGGCGCGCTTGGCAAGCCGCGCGAGCGTCGGGCCGATCTTGCCGCCGACGCCCAGAACGATGATGTCGCCGTCGATCTGGCCAAGCTCGCTGATGAGTTCCGGCGCCGGCGTGGTCATCACGTCTTCGAGGTGCTCGGTGTCGCGAAAGCGGTCAGGCAGCGAAAAATCTGGCATTCCGGCACTCTGGATTTGGCAACGCGCGCCTCTATAACATGGATGGAAGACACCGGGAGAGTTCATGACTGAACCGCGCATCAAAACGACCGTCGTCGGCTCCTATCCGTTCCCGGACTGGCTCGGCGCGCTGCCGTCCGAGCAGGCGGTGATCGATGCGACGCGCGTGGTCATTCATACGCAGGAGCAGGCCGGAATCGACCTCGTGTGCGACGGCGAGCTCTACCGGTTCGACGTGAACCATCCCGAAACCAACGGCATGATCGAGTATTTCGTCAAGCCGATGTCCGGCGTGCGCAGCGCGGTCACTTTCGACGAACTCGTCGCCTACCGGGCGCAGCCCGCGACGAATTTCCGCACGCGCCCGCCGGCGGTGGTCGAAGGGCCGGTCGGCCCCGGCACGCTCGATCTGCCGCAGGCCTGCGCGCGGGCGAAGCGGCTGACCGACCGGCCGTTCAAGTTCACGCTGACCGGCCCGCACATGCTCGCGAAGATGCTGTACGACGTTCACTACAAGGATCTGCCGCGGCTCACGATGGCGATTGCCGACGCGCTGGCCGCGCAGGTGCGCCATCTGGACGCCGAGGTTGTGCAGGTCGACGAGGCGAACCTGCCGGGCAGCCCGGAGGAATGGCAATGGGCGGCCGACGCGATGAACCGCGTGCTCGATGCCGTGAAGACCACGCCGGCCGTGCATCTGTGCTTCGGCAACTATGGCGGCCAGTCGATCCAGAAAGGCACATGGGCGCAGCTCATGGGTTATCTCAACGCGCTGCACGTCGATCACATCGTGATGGAGACGGCGCATCGCCCGGCCGACGAGCTTGCGGTGTTCCGCGATCTGCGCCCCGAAATCGGCTTCGGCCTCGGCGTCGTCGATATCAAGTCGACCGAGATCGAAAGCGCCAACACGGTCGCGCGCGCGATCGAACGCGCCGGGAGCGTGCTCGGGCCTGCGCGGATCAAATACATCCACCCGGACTGCGGTTTCTGGATGCTCAAGCGCAACATCGCGGACGGCAAGATCCGCGCGCTCGTTCAAGGCCGCGATCTGCATCACGGCCGCGCCGGCTGAACGTTCGCTACCCAACACATGCAGCTTTGCAAATCGGACGGAACCCGCGGGCCATTTTCCCGTTGGAGTCCCACGTTGGTTCCGTTCACCGAGGGAGAGCGTGGTGGGATTCTTTAGCAAGGACATCAAGAGCCTGAATGACCTGTTCATGCACGGTCTGCAGGACCTGTATTATGCGGAAAACCAGATCATGAAGGCGCTGCCCGACATGATCGACAAGGCGACCGACGCGCAATTGAAGGCGGGCTTCGAGAAGCACCTCGCCGAAACCGAGGGCCAGATCGAGCGGCTGCGTCAGGTGTTCGAGCTGCTGGATGCCGATCCGAAAGGCGAGAAATGCCCGGCAATCGACGGCATCCTGAAGGAAGGCAAGGAGCTGATGGGCGAGATCGAGGGGGAGGACGTCATGGACGTCGGCCTGATCGCTGCCGCGCAGGCGGTCGAGCACTACGAGATCACCCGCTACGGCGCGCTGATCTCCTGGGCGACGGAACTCGGCCGCACCGATTGCGTGCCGCTCTTCAAGGCGAACCTCACCGAGGAAAAGGCCACCGACCAGACGCTCACCGCGATGGCGGAGCGCCGCATCAATCCCAAGGCCCGAGAGAAACCCGCCAAGTCTCAGGCAAAAAGCACGGCGCGGCGCAGCAAGCCGAAATCGCCCGCCCGTCCGGCCGCCAAGGCGAAGCGGAACGGAGCGAAGAAGGCGCGCCGCCGCGCGTGAGGCGCGCCTTGCCGGAGTGGCGTCATGGAGGACCCGAAGGAACTCGCCAATACGCTTCTCGCACGGGCCAAGCAGGCGGACGTTACCGTCGTCGTCGCGGAGTCCTGCACCGCCGGGCTGATGAGTCAGGTCCTCGCCGATGCCGAAGGCGCCTCGCAATACTTCAACGGCGGCTTCGTGACTTACACCAAGGAACAGAAGACCCGCGCACTCGGCGTATCAGCGGCGGTCCTGCGCGAGCAGGGCGCGGTCAACGCCGAGGTCGCGCGCGCGATGGCGGAAGGCGCGCTCGCCCGCTCGTCCGCCGGCATCAGCGCCGCGATCACCGGGGTCGCCGGGCCGGAGCCGGATGAGGACGGCAACCCGGTCGGCCGCATCTGCATGGCGGTTGCGGTGCGCGGCCGCCCCGCGCGCTGCTTCGAGTGGAATTACGGAGATGCCGGCCGCGAGGCGATCCGCAGGCGCGCGGTCGCCGATGCGCTCCACGCGATGACGGAAGCGCTGGCGTCCGTCACGGCGGCGGCATGAGAACGCGTAGTCAGTTCGGATCAGTTCACGACTTCTTCTTCTTCTTCTTCTTCGGCACCTTCTTGCCCTCTTTGCGCGCCTCCGAAAGCCCGATCGCGATGGCCTGCTTGCGGCTCTTCACGGTCTTTCCGCTTCCGCCGCCCTTGAGCGTCCCGCGCTTGCGTTTGTGCAGCGCGCGTTCGACCTTCTTGCTCGCCGCTTCCGAGTACTTGCGTGCCATGAATTGCCTCCGGCAAGATTCCAATGCAATTCAACGAAATATCGCGCGGCGGGTTCCAACATAGGGGCTTCAACGCTCGACGAGCCGCGGCAGCGGCTCCGGCATCAGCCCGCGCGGCCGGAAGAACAGCACGAGCAGCAGCCCGAGCCCGACCAGGAATTCGCGCAAGGCCGCCAGCTGTTCGGCGGACAGCCACGGGACGACGCCGATGAGGAAACGGGTCGACTCCAGAAAGAACACCACCACGAATGCGCCGACAACCGCGCCCCAGTTGTTGCCGATGCCGCCGGCCGTGAGCGCGAGGAAAATGTAGATCGTCAGCAGCGGCACGTAGATTTCCGGGACGATGTAGCTCGAATAATGCGCATAGAGCGCGCCCGCGAGGCCTGCGAGCGCGCCGCCCAGCGCGAACGCCTTCACCTTGAACTTCAGTACGTCCTTGCCGGCGAAAGCCGCGACCTGCGCGTCCTCGCGGATCGCGCGCAACACGCGGCCGAACGGCGAGGTGCGCACGCGCTCCAGCACAAACAGCACGATCGCCAGGATGACGAGGCAGAACACCAGATAGACGGCATTGAAGTCCGAGCCGAGTACCGATTTCAGCGGCTGCGGAATGCCGGAGATGCCGTCGGTGCCGCGCGTCAGCCAGATTTCATTCTCGGCGATGATGCGCACCACTTCGGCGAAGCCGAGCGTGACGATGGCCAGATAATCGTCGCGCAGCCGCATGATGCCGAGTGTCACCAGCGCGGCCATCGCGGCGGTGCCGGCCATCGCGGCCAGGAAGCCGAGCGCAATCGGCGCATGGCCCTTCACGGTCAGCAGCGCCGAGATGTAGGCGCCGAAGCCGTAGAAGCCGACGATGCCGAGGTTGACCATCCCGGCCATGCCCCACATCACGTTTAGCCCGAGCGCGAGGATCGCGTAGATCGCCCCGAAGGTGGCCATCGCGATGAGGTAATTCGTCATGCGCGTGCCCCCAGGAGGCCGCGCGGGCGCAGCGTGAGAACCGCCAGGATCGCCACGAAACCGACCGCGGATTTGTAGGTTGCGGGCAGCGCGAGCAGGGACAACTCCTCGGCAAGCCCGATCGCGAGCCCGCCGACCACCGCGCCCGGCACGCTGCCAAGCCCGCCGACCACCGCGGCGGCGAACACCGAGAGGATCGCGCGAAACCCGACCAGCGGATCGATCGAGGTGTCGAGCCCGACCAGCATGCCGCCAATGCCGGCAAGCCCCATGCCGATACCGACGGCGAGCCGCGCCATGCGGTCGGGATCGATGCCCTTGGAGTCCGCCAGCATGGGACTATCCGCGACCGCGCGCATCGCCTTGCCGGTCATCGTGAACGCGAGAAAGAGAAACAGACACGCCATCGCGACGCTCGCGATGATGAAGTTCTCCACCTGCTGCGGTCCGACATGCAGGAAACCGAAGTGCCAGTCGCGCCGCAGCGGGATCGCGTAGTCGCGCGGTGAACCGCCGAAGAAGAAGCGGATGGTGCTCTCGATCATGATGTTGACGGCGATCGAGGCGATCGCGAGCGTGAGCGCGCTTTGGCCGCGCAGCGGGCGCAGCGCCACGTGGTCGCTCGCGATACCGACCGCGCCGGCGCCGATGAACGCGCCGAGGATCGCGATCCACGCCGGCAGGCCGAGCCAGGCGTTGAGCATGTAGCCGGCGAACGCGCCCACCGCCATGAGCGCCGCGATGGAGAAGTTCACGAAGCGCAGCACCGCGTAGATCATCGTGAGACCGATAGCGGGCACCGCCAGCACGGCGCCCGCCATCAGGCCGTTGAGAAAGAGCTGGAGGATTTTTTCGATCACGTAGGGGCCGCAAGCGCGGTGCGCTCCCTCCCCCTGAAAGGGGGAGGGTTGGGGTGGGGGTCAAGACCGCGCTCAGGCATCGCTAGCAAACAATGTGACCCCCACCCGACGCACTGCGTGCGTCGACCTCCCCTTGCAGGGGGAGGTATGGAGTTCGCGGCGCGGGCGCAGCCACCTCACCCCTTTACCTCGACCAGCTTCCCGTCCTTCACCTGCGCGGTGCGGAACGCGACCTCGATGATGTTGCCGTTGTCGGCGAACTTACAGGGGCCGGATGCGCCCGAGTACTTGATCTCCTTGCCTTCGGCGATGAGCTTCAGCCCGTCGAGCGCGTTGTCGACCACCGTGCCGCTGTCATTGTTCGATACCTTGCGGATGTTGTCGCGGATGCCGGTGCCGGTCGCATCCTTGCCCTTGGCCATCGAGAGAATCGCCAGATTGGCATGGTCGTAGGCCTGACAGATGAAGGTATCGAGCGTGTCGCGTTTCACCAGCGCCTTGAGCTTCGCGTAGGCACTCGAGTCGAGCGCCGGCGAGGGGTCCGCGATGGAATAGATGCCTTCGGCGGCTTCCTTGCCGGCTCCGTCGATGAAAGCCGGCGTGATGCCGTAGGCGAAGCCCATGACCTTGCCCTTGTAGTTGGCGCGGAACAGGTCTTTCGCCATCACGATGTCCTCGGCGAGATAGCCGCCCATCATGAAGATGTCGGGGTTTGCGCGCACCATCTCGTCGATCTCGGAGCGGAACGAGGTCTTCTTGTTGTCGATGATGGCGCTGGTGATCTTCACGCCCTTCGGTTCGACCTCTTCGCGGATCGTCTTGAACACCGACTCGGTGAACGGCGTCTGCGGCATGATCAGGTAGGCGCTCTTCGCGTTGTTCGCGAGAATGAACTTGGCGAACTGCTTCGCCTGGAGAACCGTGTGCGGCTGCGTGCGCACGAAGTAGCCCTGATGCGGTAGCTCGGCGAGCGTGTCCGCCGCTGAAATGCCGAGCAGCATCACCTTGTTTTCCCAGCAGAGCGGCAGCACCGCGCTGCCGACCGCGGACGCCCACACGCTCATGATCGCGGACACCTTGTCGACGTCGATCAGCTTGCGCGCGGCGCGCACGCCGGCCTCGGCGTTGGTCGCGTCGTCCTCGGCGAGATATTCGAGCTTGCGGCCGAGCAGGCCGCCCGCGGCATTCACCTGATCGACAACCG
>JAXDOA010000052.1:0-3291 GCA_034669125.1 Hyphomicrobiales bacterium | reverse complement strand
ATCCGGTCGAAATCGGCGAGCGCCTTGTCATGCTGGCCGACGATTGCGAAAACCGCACCGCGGATGTTGTGCACGCGCTTGAGTTCGGGATCGAGCTTGAGCGCCGTGTCGAAGTCCTCGATCGCCTGCGAAAACTGCCTCTTCTCCAGGCGCATCACCCCACGCAGCTCGAACGCGATCCCCAGTTTCGGATTGGCCGCGATGACGCGGTCGAGTTCGCGGATCGCTTCATCCGTTTTGCGCTGGCCCATCAGAAGCGTGGCCTTTGACAGCACATTCACGGCATCCACGGCGGGCGGCATGACCGAGTCGAGGATCTGCTTCGCGCCGGGCGTTACCATGTAAGTCTGCGCCTGCTTGCTCAGCCCCTCTGCCGGCGCGGGCGCCGGCGTGATCATGCGGACCGGCGGCGGCTCTTTCGGCGCAGGTGCCGGAGACACAGTCGCCGTCCCAGCCGGGGACGTGGCCGCCGTGCGCGACGCGAGCAGCGCACTCTTCAGCGTCGCGGCGCGCGTGTAACTGGGATCGATCGCCAGTGCACGATCGTAGTCGGCAATGGCCCGGTCCGTTTCGCGCTTGCGCGCGTAGGCCCACCCGCGATTGGTCAGGAGTTGCGGCAGTGAGGGGTTCGGGGCCAATTCGATCGCCTTGTCGAGATCGGCGATCATGGCATCGAAATCGCCGCGATTGGTCGACAGGAGCGAGCGGTTGTAGAACGCGACCCATTCCTTGGGATTGAGTTCGATCGCGCGGGTGTAGGCCGCGAAGGCCCTGGGTTCGTCCCGGTTTGCAGTTGCCGCGACCGCGAGGAGCGCATGCGTCCGCGCGTCATTGGGCTGGAGTTCTATCGACCGTTCGAAGTCCTTGATGGCGGCAGCGATGTCGCCTGTCTGCTGGTACGCGATGCCACGGTTACGCAACGCCACGGTATCGTCGCCCTTGAGTGCGAGTGCGCGCGTCAACAGGTCTATGGCTTCGCCATAGCGCTTGCCCATGAGGGCAGCCCCGCCGTCCGCCGCGAGACGAATTTGTTCGGATGACGCCGGTGGCGCGCCGGCGGCGGGAGCAGGAGGCGCCGCGGGGCTTGCGACCGAACCACTTCCCGCCGTGCCGCGCGCGGACTTGGCCGCAAGCGCGCTGCTCTTGAGCGCCTGAGCGCGCGGATTGTCCGGGGCGAGCGTCAGCGCGCGCTCCAGGTCCGCGATGGCGCGATCGAAGTCATCCCGCGCGATGTAGGCGTCGCCGCGCGCCACGTAGTAGTTCGCGGCTCTTGGATTGAGCGCGATCGCGCGGCTGAAATCCGCGATCGCCAGTTCCGTTTCACCCTTCCGGCGGCGGGCATAACCCCGATTGACGAACCCCTCCGGGATCGTCGCATTCATCGCAATGGCGCGGTCGCAATCGGCGATAGCGCGGTCGATTTCGCCGATTTGCAGCAGCGCCATGGCGCGGCCCGAATAGGCGTAAGGATTATCCTGCCGCAAGGTTATCGATTGATCGAAGTCGCCGAGCGCTTGCGCCCACTCGTTGCGCACCATCCGCAGATTGGCGCGCTGCAGATATGCGCCGGCGTTCTTCGGATCGAGTTCGAGAGCGCGCGCATTGTCGGCAAAGGCCAAATCGAGATTGTTTCGCCGCCGATGGATGCTCGCGCGATCGATCAGCGCGTCGGCGGAGGACGGCGCCAGCCGCACCGCACTCTCGAAATCCGCCATGGCGCGATCGACCATGTCGCGCCGGCTGTACCAGGTGCCGCGGCGACGATGGGCGGTCGCGAGGTCTTCGTCCTTGCGCGCGTGCTGCTCGATCACCGCGGTGCAGCCCGCCATGACCTTGTCGGGACTATCGCCCCGGCAATCGTCCCAGTCATCGGCGCGGGCTGCCGTGGTCGATGCGACCATCAGCAACATCGCACCGGCACGGGACATCAAAGACGAGCGTCGCGGTGCCATCGCGAAGGTCCATCGGAGTGCCGCACCCAACGCGCCGCAACCTACACGGGCGCGGCACGGCGGGCAATATTCCTCAATGCTGTTCTACGTCGTCGGTGACGTGGTGCTCGAACCGCTTCAGCACGATCAGGATGATCAGCGCGAGCACGAGCCCGAACGACGCCACCAGCCAGTCCGCCAGCCCGCACGCGATGCCGAGCCCGGCCGCGATCCACACCGTCGTCGCGGTGGTCAGGCCGTGCACTTTGTTCTTGTTCATGTCGCGCAGGATGACGCCCGCGCCGATAAAGCCGACGCCGACCATCAGGCCCTGGATGATGCCTTGCAGCACGCGGCTTGTCGCGTTCGGATCGCCTGCGAGCGCCGGATAGCGCAACGCCGCGATCGACACCATTGCGGCGCCGAGCGAGACGAGGCCGAGCGTCCGCATCCCGATTGGCTTGTCGCTCAGATTTCGCGGCAGGCCGAGCGCGACGCCGGCCAAGGCCGCCGCCAGCAGGCGGACGATGACGGAGAAGTCCAAGGTTAGAATACCGATGTCGGACATGGGTTGCCTTCGGTCTTGCCCCGCCCCTCCAGCATATCAGAAGGCTTGCGCCGCCCGCTTCAAGGTCTATGAATCGTCCTATGCACGGCCCAAAAGCCCAAAACAGCCAGGCGAGGAAACCATGACCACGAACCTCGGCACCATGGAAGAGCTGCCGCTCGACTATCGCGAGGCGGTGCAGAACGCCAACACCACGCCGCTCTGGCCGCTGATGCGCAAGGCGCTGCCGCATGACACGCCGGTGCCGCAGAGCAAGGCCTGCCTGTGGGCCTACGACAGCATTCGTCCCTTGCTGCTGCGCGCGGGCGACCTGACTCCGGTCGAGAAAGCCGAGCGGCGCGTGCTGATCCTGTCCGATCCGGGCCGCGGCCCGGGCGCGATGCGCGTTGCCGGGCCGATCTTCTGCGGCATGCAGCTCCTGCTTCCCGGCGAGAAGGCACCGGCCCACCGCCATACGCCGAGCGCGGCGAGAATCGTCGTGGTAGGCGATGGCGCCTACACCATCGTGAATGGCGAATAATGCATGATGGAGCGCGGCGACATGATCCTGACGCCGGGCGGCGCCTGGCACGATCACGGCCATGACGGCAAAGGCCCGGTGATCTGGCTCGATGCGCTCGACCTGCCGCTGTTCATCGATCTTGAAGCCGCCTACTCGGTCGAGCGCGAGTTGCAGGCGCCGAAGAACCGCCCCGATGCGTCCGAGGTCGAATACGCGACCCCCGGCATGGTCCCGGCGCGCCGCAACGGCCAGGCGCGGCCGAGCTACCCGATGATGCGTTACCCCTGGGC
>JAXDOA010000051.1:0-2959 GCA_034669125.1 Hyphomicrobiales bacterium | reverse complement strand
CTGACGACGGTCATCCAACTGCTCACCGGCGTCGGCGGGCTGTTTCTCGACATCTTCTTCCAGAAGAGCATGCTCGACCGCAAAACCACCATCGCCACCAAGGCGGTGACGCAGACGTTCAGCCACGTGATCCGTGCGGTCTATTTCGGTTCGTTCGTCGGCATCGCCGACGCGGTGCCGCTGTGGACCTATGTGCCGGCGATCGTGCTCTCGATTGCCGGCACCACGCTCGCCGCGCAGGTACTCGAACGCATGACCGATGTCGGCTTCCGCCAGTGGACCCTGCGGGTCATCTTCGCGGTCAGCGGAATCTATCTCTTTTACGGCGTGATGCTGCTGCTGGGCTACTGACTCGCCCACATGATGCGCGCGATCCAGAGCACATCGTCGACCGGCAGCGTGCGCTCCTTGTGCTCGGGATTGAGCGAACGCAGTTCGACGGTCTTAGAGGTACGGCGCTTCAATTCCTTGGCCATCACTTCGCCGCTCTTGGTTTTCACCACGACGCGGTCGCCGCGGCGCACCGCAGAGGTCGGCGAGACCAGAATCACGGTGCCGTCGCGATAGGCCGGCTCCATCGAGTTACCCGACACTTCCAGCGCATAGGCATGCTCGTCGTTGACTGCCGGAAACGCGATCTCGTCCCAGCCCTTGCCGGCCGGGAAGCCGCCATCGTCGAAGTAGCCGCCCGCGCCCGCCTCGGCGAGGCCGATCAGCGGCACGGCCTGGGTCGAGGCGCCGCCGCGGTCGGTAATGAGCGACACGAAGGTGTCGACCGTGGTGTTGGTCGCGGCGAGCGACTTCGCCACAGACTCGGTCGAGGGCCAGCGCGGCCGGCCCTCCGGCGTGATCCGTTTCGACTTGTTGAAGGTGGTGGGGTCGAGCCCGGCTTTCTTGGCAAGGCCGGAGGCCGACAGGCCGGCGCGCGCCGCCAGCCGGTCCACGGCATTCCAGATATCCGAATGGGTAAGCATCGCGCGTTGCGCCACGGTGGTCCTCCGCTGCGGCTGGGGTCCGAATCGTCGGCTGTTTGTAGGAATAAAAACTAGATTTGTCCATATGTTTGTGAGCAATCGGGAAAACCGGTTTCTCGGCACTGGGCCGCGCGTTACGGTCCGCGGCGAAACGAGGTCCCGTTTGCCGGCAACCATCTACAAGATCTGCGACACAGCGCTGTGGGGGGAAGCCGAACGCGCCGGCGTGTTTGCCGGCGCGCCGGTCGATCATGCTGACGGCTATATCCATTTTTCCACGGCCGGGCAGGTGGCCGAGACCGCGGTGCGGCATTTCGCCGGGCAGGCGGACCTCGTCCTGGTGGCGGTCGATGCCGTGGCGCTTGGCACCGCGCTGCGCCATGAGCCGTCGCGCGGCGGCGCATTGTTTCCACACCTCTACGGCACATTGCCGCTCTCGGCCGTCCGTTGGGTCAAGCCGCTGCCGCTCAACCCGGGCGGGCGGCATGTGTTTCCGGAGCTTCACCCGTGATCGCGCTGTTCGATCGCCTGGCCCGGCCGCTGCTGCGGACCCTCGATCCCGAGACCGCGCATGCACTCGCGCTCAATGCGTTGAAGCTGGTGCCGCTGCCGCGCGCCGCGTCGGACGACGAAAAGCTGCGCGTGGAGGCGTTCGGCCTGACGTTTCCCAATCCGGTCGGTCTTGCGGCCGGCTTCGACAAGAATGCCGAGGGGGTGGACGCCCTGTTCCGGCTCGGTTTCGGTTTCGTGGAGGCGGGCGGCGTGACGCCGCTGCCGCAGCCCGGCAACCCGCGGCCGCGGCTGTTTCGGCTCGATGCCGACGAAGGCGTCATCAACCGCCTCGGCCTGAACAGCGAAGGCGTCGAGGCCGTGGCGAAGCGGCTCGCGGCGCGTGCCGCAGCGCCCGGCATCGTCGGCATCAACATCGGCGCCAACAAGGACACGGCCGACCGCGCCGCCGACTATGTTGCGTGCATCGAGGCGCTTAGCGCCCATGTCGGCTTCCTGACCGTGAATGTCTCGTCGCCGAACACGCCGGGCTTGCGCAATCTGCAGCAGGCGGAGGCGCTCGACGATCTTTTGTCGCGCGTGATCGACGCGCGCGAACGCGCCGCGGTTGGCACCAAGCCGCGGCCGCTGCTGCTCAAGATCGCGCCCGATCTGTCGCTCGGCGACCTGGACGACGTAGTCGGCGTGGCGCGCCGCCACCGCATCGACGGCATGATCGTCGGCAACACCACGATTACCCGGCCGAACCTGCGCGATGCCGCGACCGCGCGGGAGCAGGGCGGGTTGTCGGGCCGCCCGCTGTTCGCGCTCTCCACCCGCATGCTCGCCGAGACTTATGTGCGCGCCGAGGGCGCGTTCCCGCTGATCGGCGCGGGCGGCGTCGACTCCGGCGCGGCCGCCTTCGCCAAGATCAAGGCGGGCGCGAGCCTGATCCAGCTTTACTCGGGGCTGATTTTCCGTGGCGTGGGGCTGGTCGGGTCGATCAAGAAAGACCTGCTCGACTTCATGCGCATCGGGCGGCTGGACGGGCTCGCCGATGCGGTCGGCCGGGATGTGGCGGCGGTCACGGCGGAGCCTTGGCCGGGTTGATAACTGTTATTGCCGTGCTATGTTTGGCTTGCGGAGACAGCCATGCCCAACAGTGTCGATCTTGGTAAACCGCTCGAAAAGTTCGTCACCGGTCTGGTGAAGTCGGGACGTTACAACTCTAAAAGCGAAGTCTTGCGCGAAGGAGTTCGGCTCATTCAGGAGCGCGAGACGCGTCTCGCAGCACTCGATGTTGCGGTAGCGCGCGGCCTCGCGGACGCGCGCGCCGGCCGCTCCAAACCGGCGGAGCAGGTATTCAGCCGATTGGAAGCGAAATACCGGGCCTTGGCCAAAGCCAAGTGATTGTCAGGATAACATCCGCAGCCGAAGCGGATCTTGAGGCTATTGCCGACTGGATCGCGCGCGACAGTCCTAGTCGTGCACTGACG
>JAXDOA010000050.1:0-3977 GCA_034669125.1 Hyphomicrobiales bacterium | reverse complement strand
AACTCCTTCGCGTGCGAGGCGCCGCGCAGAAAAGAGAAGTTGGTCGTGACGGCGAATTCCGCATAAGCATGCGCCGGGTCGGGAGCAGGAAGCACGAAGGTTCGTTCTACTTTCTTCTCCTTCTCGGGAAAGCGGACGATATTTCTCATGCGAATACGCCGTGCAGATACCAGCGCGTCGAGCGCTCCGGATCGTTCAGCCACGCGCGAAAAAGCCAGACGCGCACGCCCTCGTGACTTTCAACGCGGAAGTAATCGCGCATGAGCATTTGCCCCGCCTCGTCGCGCCACCATTCCATCGCGATGCGCTCGGGGCCTTCGGCGTGTGCCACCACATGGCGCATGCGCCGCCAGGTGAACTGCACCGGCGGCCCGTCCGGCACTTCGGCTACGGCTTCGACGGGTTCGGGGCGTGCAAAGAGACGGATCGGGCGGGTAGGGACGTTGCTGTCTTGCTCCGTGTGTCCCGGATGCGGTGCAGCGTGAAACGGTGCACCGCTGATCCGGGACCCCGGTTGCTTCAGTTCCAAGAAACCGGGGTCCCGGGTCTGCAGCGCACCACTGCGTGCTGCGATGCGCCCGGGACACGTGGCCGCAGCCCCCACCGCCATCACGGCGAACTCCGGAATATGCGTGTCCTGCGCCACAAGCCGCGTGACACGGCGCAGGCCGAAGCGCGCGCCGAGCCGGTCGATCAGGTGCGCCAGCTCTTGCGTGTGGTCGGGTGCGGCGAGGCCGGTCTGCGCCGGCTCGTGACGCTCGGTCATCAGCGCTGCGAGCCGCAGCATGTCGAAGCCGAAGCCCGGATCGAATTCGTCGCCGATCACGCCGAGCCGGTCGGCGAACAGGTGGCGGATGCGGGCTGGATCGCGCAGCGGCTCGCTGGTGCCGACCTCGATGCGGAAGACTTTTCCGTCGGTGCGGAACAGTGCGGCCTGCAACAGCCGCGCGCCTTCGCCGCGCCGCTCCAGCAGGGCGCCGAGCTTTTCGGCGAGCTTCTCGATTGTGCCGAGCACGTCGCGCTCGAGCGCGATCGGGTCGGCGAAGCGCTGCTCCGCGATGGCCGCGGGGATCGGCAGACGCGGCGCGATCGGCTCGTCGTCGCGGCCGAGCGCCTGGTCGATGCGGCGGACGAACTTCGCGCCGAACCGCGCCGCAAGCGGCGCACGCGGGCGATCGAGCACGTCGGCGATGCGTTTAAGGCCGACCTGCGAGAGCGCTTCGAGTGTTTCGGGGTGGAGGCGCAATGCCGCGAGGGGCAATGGCGCGATCGTGTTTTGTGCTTCGCCCGCAGGCACGATGCGATCCTCGCCAAATCGTGCCACTGCCCACGCACAGCCAACCGTGTCGGCGACCGCGACGCGCGCCTGATAGCCCTGCGCCCCAAGCCGCCGCACGAGATCGGCCGCGAGCGCCGCCTCGCCGCCGAACAGGTGCGCGCAGCCGGTGACGTCGAGCATCAATCCATCGGGCGGATCGAGCCCGGCCAGCGGCGTGTAGCGGTCGCACCAGTCGGCGACCGCTTCGAGCAGCGCGAAATCCGCGCGCTCGTCCGCATCAGCGACCGCGATCTTCGGATACATCGCGCGCGCATCGGCGAGCGCCATGCCGACGCGCAGGCCGAGCGCAGCCGCGGCGTCGTTGACGGCGGAGAGCCGCAACGCGCTTTTGACCGGGCTGGCGACGACTAGCGGTTCAGGCGGAGAGCGCCTGATCCGGTCGGTCGGCAGCCGCCGCAGCCACACCGACAGATAGCGCCGCAAAGACGCGTTCATGGTGATCCCAGGTGAGTGTCCAGGTGCCGCACGGGCCGCGGCGGTTACGCAGGAGAGAAAGCCGGAAGGCGGTGCGGCCGAGGCCGCCGAGCTCGTCAGGTACGCTTGGGCAGGCCGAAACGTCCCAGCGCGTGCGCGCCGCGCTCGGCGCGTCGCTCGGCTTGTGGCGCAGCAGCAGGCCGAGCGCGCCGCCTTCGCGTGCCGCAAGCGAGAGCCGCCGCGTTGCCGTCAGGTCGACCTCGCCATTGATTTCCGCCACGACGGTCGAAAGCGCGCGGCATTTGAGCGCCTCTTCCATGGCGAACAGCGCATCGACCGGCCGCGCGACGTGCGCGACCAGGAGCCGTGTAGTGTCGAGCCCGAGGAGATCGAGGCCGGGGCCATAGAGCGAGCCGGTTTCCAGCATGCCGAAATCGGTCGCGATCCACAGGACGTGCTGGGCCCTTGGCGAGCGCGCCGCGAGTGCAAGCGCGAAGCCCGCGGCCGCGCCGAGATGCACCGGTGCGGCGCTCAGCTCATGCAACGCCGCGCAGGGAAGCCCGCCGCCGAGCGCCGCATCGACTGCGGGAAGGCCGAGCGCGAGCGAACGCGCCTCGTCCACCAGCGCTTCGCTGGTCGCGATCGCGTGGCGCAGGCGGGTAAGGTGCTGCTCCATCGGCTCGGCAGGGAGCATGACGAAGGCCTGTTCATGGTTTGTTCTATTGATTCCCTGGACGAGACGGCGAGTCAAGCAATCCGGTAAGTCATTGAAGGACTTGGGATTCCAAACGTTAATTTGCTTGAACCGCCGTCACTTCGACCTCGACCTTGAACTCTGCTCTCGTGAAGCCCGAGACAATCACCAGCGTGGAGGCAAAGGCACTGCCGGACACGTAGCGGCTGCGCACCGCGCCGTAGACCGGGAAATAGGCGCGGTCGGTGACGAAAGCCGTGAAGCGCACCACGTCGGCAAAGGTCATGTTGGCCTCGGCCAAAATCGCCTTGATGTTCTCGAAGCACAGCACCGCCTGGGCCTCGGCGTCGTCCGGCACGGAATCGTCCGGCGAAACGCCAAGCTGGCCCGAAGCGAACAGCATCCGCCCGGCCGGGACCTCGACGGCGTGGCTGTACCGAGCGAACGGTGCGCGGATCGAGGCGGGGTTGATCGGGCGTTTCATGCCCCTTGCTTTAGCACAGCGGCGCCAGCAGGAATAACGGATGAGCTTTCTCACCATCCCGCAGAGCCTCACGCGCTTCCGCCTCGCCAACGCGCGCGTGCCCGTATGCCTCGTGACCGATGCCGCGCAATTGAAGCCCGATGCCGACGGCCTCGCGCCCTGTGACATCGTGATCGAGAAAGAGCGCATCGCGACAATCGCGCCGGCAGCCGCTGCGAACGACGATCTGCCGCGCTTCGATCTCGATCGCGGCATCGTGCTGCCCCGTCTTGTGGATGTGCACACCCACATCGACAAGGGACACATCTGGGCCCGCGCACAAAATCCTGACGGCACCCACATGGGCGCGCGCACCGCCGTGATGGCGGATCGCGAGGCCAACTGGTCGCGCGACGATGTAGCCCGGCGCATGGACTTCGCGCTGCGCTGCGCCTTCGCGCACGGCACCGGTGCGCTGCGCACCCACATCGACAGCTACCCAAAGCAGACACCGATCTCGTGGCCGCTGTTCGCCGAAATGCGCGAGCACTGGAAAGGCCGCATCGCGTTGCAGGCGGTCTCGCTCTATCCCATCGACATGGCGCTCAACGATGAACCGAACTTCCGCGCCATGGTGGAGACGGTCGCGCAGCATGGCGGCATTCTGGGCGGGCTGTCGTTTCTTGGCGAAGCACCCAATGCCAAGACTGATGCGGCGCTCGACAGGATCTTCGAGGCCGCGATCGCCAACGGCCTCGATCTCGATTTCCATGTCGACGAAAGCGATTCACCGAACGCCCGTTCGCTCGGCCAGATCGCGGACGCCGCGCTGCGCCACAAGTTCAAGGGCCGCATTGTCGCCGGCCATTGCTGCTCGCTCGCGCTTGCCGACGACAACGAGCGTGCGACCGTCATCGCCAAGGTCGCCGAGGCGCGCATCGCGGTGGTGTCGCTGCCGATGTGCAACATGTATTTGCAGGACCGGCAATCCGGCCGCACGCCGCGCTGGCGCGGTGTCGCTCCCTTGCATGAGCTCGCCGCAGCCGGCGTCACCGTGATGGTGGCGA
>JAXDOA010000049.1:0-3809 GCA_034669125.1 Hyphomicrobiales bacterium | reverse complement strand
TCAGCCGGTCGCAGTTCCATTGCCCGACCTGACCGCCAGTCCCGAGCGGTTCATCAACCGGGAACTCTCCTGGCTGCATTTCAATCGTCGGGTGCTGGAGGAGGCCGAGAACGAGCATCACCCGGTGCTGGAGCGGCTGCGCTTTCTCTCCATTTCGGCGAACAACCTCGACGAATTCTTCATGGTGCGCGTCGCGGGCCTGAAGGATCAGGTGCGCGAAGGCGTCGTCGAGAAAAGCCCGGATGGACTGACACCAGCCGAGCAACTGGTGCGCATCGGCGAAGCGGTCGGAAGCCTCGCGAGCGATCAGCAGGGGCGCTGGCGCGCGCTACGCGAAGATCTGCGCAAGGACAACATCGTTCTGGCGGACGGCAGCGAGGTGACCAAGGCCGAGAGGACCTGGCTCGAGGACCATTTCCTGCACTACATCTTCCCGGTCCTCACCCCGCTGGCGATCGATCCGGCGCATCCGTTTCCGTTCATTCCCAACCTCGGCTTCACCATAGCGATGCATCTCGCCCGCGCGAGCGATGGGCGCGGCATGAACGCGCTGATCCGCGTGCCGGGGACGCTCGATCGCTTCATCCGCTTGCCCGATCCGGAAGGCGGTGGCGTTCGCTTCATCACCCTGGAGCACGCGACCGGCCTGTTCATTGCGCGGCTTTTCCCCGGCTATAGCGTGAAGGGGCAGGGCGGCTTCCGCGTCATCCGCGACAGCGACGTGGAGGTCGAGGAAGAAGCGGAGGATCTGGTGCGCACGTTCGAGACGGCGCTGAAGCGCCGCCGCCTCGGATCGGTAATCCGGCTCGAGATCGACGCCACCATGCCGGTCGAGCTGCGCGCCTTCGTGCAGCGCGCGCTGAAGGTTGCGGACGACGAGGTCTTTCTGGTCGATGGCGTGCTCGCGCTGAACGAGCTTGCACAGCTCGTCTCGATCGACCGGCCCGATTTGAAGTTCACGCCCTACAATCCGCGCTTTCCCGAGCGCATCCGCGACCAGGGCGGGGACTGCTTTGCGGCGATCCGGCAGAAGGATCTGATTGTCCATCACCCCTACGAGTCGTTCGACGTTGTCGTGCAGTTTCTCAATCAGGCGGCGCGCGACCCGAATGTCGTTGCGATCAAGCAGACGCTGTATCGGACGTCGTCCGACTCCCCGATCGTGAAGGCGCTCACCGAGGCGGCCGAGGCGGGCAAGACCGTGACCGCCCTGGTCGAGTTGAAGGCGCGCTTCGACGAGGAAGCCAATATTCGCTGGGCCAAGGACCTTGAGCGCGCCGGCGTGCAGGTCGTCTACGGATTCATCGAGCTGAAAACCCACGGCAAGCTTTCGCTGGTCGTGCGCCGCGAAGGCAAGGCGCTGAAGACCTACGTCCATGTCGGCACCGGAAATTATCATCCTGTGACGGCGCGCATCTACACCGACCTCTCGTTCTTCACGACCGATACGGTGATCGGGCGTGATGTCGCGCGAGTCTTCAATTTCATTACGGGCTATGCCGAGCCCGCCGAGCTGGAAAAACTGGCGGTCTCGCCGGTCAACCTGAAGAAGCGCATTATCGATCACATCACCGACGAGATCGCCCACGCCAAGGCGGGGCGTCCGGCGGCGATCTGGATGAAGATGAACTCCCTGGTCGACCCTGAAATCATCGACGCGCTCTATAGCGCCTCGAGCGCGGGCGTGGAGATCGATCTCGTGATCCGCGGCATCTGTTGCCTGCGGCCCGGCGTGTCCGGCCTCTCCGAGCGCATCCGGGTGAAATCGATCATCGGCCGCTTCCTGGAACACAGCCGGATCTACTGTTTCGGCGCCGGTTTCGGGCTGCCGCACCGCAAGGCCGCGGTTTACATCTCGTCCGCCGACATGATGCCGCGAAATCTCGACCGTCGCGTGGAGATATTGTGCCCCATCCAGAATGCCACGGTCCACGAACAGGTGATCGACCAGATCATGCTGGCCAATTTCAAGGACAACGAGCAGAGCTGGAACCTCTTGCCCGATGGCACCTCGATGCGTATCAAGGCGGCGCCGGGCGAAGAGCCATTCAACGCCCATAAATACTTCATGACCAATCCGAGCCTGTCGGGCCGTGGCAAATCGCTCAAAGAATCCTCGCCGCGCAGCCTCACGCGGCGCCGCGAGCGGAGCTAGGGCGCGCGCGTCGGATTCCGCGCAAGGGCGGCTGCATCACGGACCGCCGATCGCCGTGATCGATATCGGCTCGAATTCCGTGCGCCTCGTGATTTATGAGGGTCTGACGCGGGCGCCGACCCCGATTTTCAACGAGAAGGTCCTCGCCGGCCTTGGCCGTGAAGTGCAGTCGACCGGCCTGCTGGCGGCCGACGCGGTCGAGAAGGCGCTGCACGCGCTGCGGCGTTTTCGCGCGCTGTGCGATACCGGCGGCATCACGCGGGTGTGGTGCGTCGCCACCGCCGCCTGCCGCGATGCCGACAATGGCCCCGAATTCATCGCCGCGGCCGAGCGCATCTGCCGCAAGCAGATCGCTGTGCTGACCGGCAAGCGGGAAGCGAAATACTCGGCGCTTGGCGTCATTTCCGGTCTGTACAAGCCGGACGGCATTGTCGGCGACCTCGGCGGCGGATCGCTCGAACTGGTTGAGGTGCACGGGCAAAATATCCGCCACGGCGTGACGCTGCCGCTCGGCAGTCTTGCGCTGCAGGATTTGGCGGAACTCTCCGTCAAGAAGGCGGACAAGATCGTGCGCAAGACGCTCGCCGGCGTGCCGCTGCTCAAGCGCGGCGAGGGCCGCAGGTTCTACGCCGTCGGTGGCACCTGGCGTGCGCTGGCGCGGCTGCACATGTGGCAGACCGGTTATCCGCTGCACGTGATGCACGGCTATGTCATCCCGGCGCGCGAGGCGCTGGAATTCTCGCGGCTGGTGCACCGGGTCAATCCCGAAATGCTCTCGCGCATCGAAATGGTGAACGAGGCACGCCGTCCGCTGCTCGCCTATGCGGCGCTGGTGCTCGAACATATCGTGCGCATCGCCAAGCCGCGAGAGATCGTGATCTCGGCGCTCGGCGTGCGCGAGGGCCTGCTCTACGCGGAATTGCCGAAGCGCGAGCACTCCAAGGACGGTCTGATCGCGGCCGCGCAGGAGCTCAACGTGCTGCGGTCCCGTTCGCCGGAGCATGGGCACGAATTGATCCGTTGGACCGATCAATTCATGACGTCCTCCGGGCTCGACGAAACCGCCGACGAGCGGCGGCTGCGCCACGCCGCGTGCCTGCTCGCCGACATCGGCTGGCGCGCGCATCCCGACTACCGCGGCGAGCAGTCGCTCAACATTATCGCGAATGCGGCCTTCGTCGCGGTGGACCATCCGGGCCGCACGTTCCTGGCCCTCGCGGTCTTCTTCCGCCACGTCGGATTGGTCGATGACGAGCTTTCCCCGCACGTGCGCGAACTGGCCTCGGCGCGCATGCTCGACCGCGCGCGCGTGCTCGGCGCATCGCTGCGCGTTGCTTATCTCGCCTCGGCCTCGATGCCGGGCGTACTGCCGTATACGCCCATGGTGGTCGAGCGCGGCAAGCTGAAGCTCAAGCTGCGTGGACGGTTCGCGGCGCTTGAAGGCGAGCGGCTGTTCAATCGCCTGCGTCAGCTCGCGCGCCTGGTCGGCCGCGAGCCGGTGATCGACGTGGGCTAAGAGCCGTACTGCGTGACGATGAACCCGCCGGCGCCGAGGACGATGAGCCCGGCGCTGACGATCTTCACGGCATAGAGCGAGCGCATCAGCGATTGCATTTCGAGATTATGGCCCGCCTGCTCGGCGCGGCTCATGCTG
>JAXDOA010000048.1:0-23194 GCA_034669125.1 Hyphomicrobiales bacterium | reverse complement strand
TTTTCCGGCACCTTTCCGGACTGTTTTCAATCGAACCCGGAAGCCAATCCGAAATACGACTTCGGCACGGTGACGCTTATGGTCAGCAACGTCACCGACAGCGCCGCCATCGGGCCGGTCGACTACGCCGACACCGATTCCGGTGACCGCCGCGGCTGGATCTTCGATTTCGATATCTCCTCAAATGTCGCCGCCCAGCGGATTTTGCAGGATCCCGGCGCCAAATTCAGCCTACACCACGCGCAGTTCGGCACCGTGCTGGCGGAGACCGACTACTATTTCGTTTCGAACCAGCAGGGCATTTACGCCGAGCAAAACGGCCCGCGCGACTCCTTCCTGAACCAGGGTACTTACGAGCCGGCGACAGTCTCGGTCTACCGTCGCGGCCGCGAACTCAGCCCAGCCGAATGTCCTCCGATTACCGTCTGGCAATACCGTTCCGTTCCCATTCAGTCGCCTGGGGACGTTGAATCAATCGCTACGAACTTCAAGCCTGGACAGCCCCTTCAGATCGACACCAGCCAGCCGGGCAATTTTCTGTTCACGTTCAGCATCGACGACGCGGCTCGTCCGGCGCCGGTCGGTTTCCCGCCGAAGAGTTACAACATCTTTATGGGGCCGCCCTACGTCACGAACGCACCGTCCATCAGCCTGCGCATCCTTCCCAACGACGAGGACTTCAGAAGGTATTACGATCACCCGATCGCTCCAGAACCGGTGGGCAACGATCAGCTGACCTTCGACGTCGTCTACCAGAAAGTGCTGCGCACCTATTACCTGTTGTATCCGATAATGAATTCGGTGTTCCCGCTCAATTCGGAGCCGGACGTTGCCGGCAGTGCCCAAGCCATCCTCCAAGTGACCGATCCGAAGCAGTGGATGTCGCGTGGGTTCATGCCGCGCACCCGGGACATGTCCGCCAGCCGCCGCACGCTCCTCCAAGCTTGGTGCCGGAAAGTCCTCGCTGTCCCTGCTGAAAGCTCCGTCGGGTAGCGGCGATCGCTTTGCTGCGCCGATGGCTTGTGCGTGCGCTGACGCCGGACGCATACGCGTGGCTCGATCAGGAAATCACGCATGCTCGCGCTGTCGCCGGAGGACGTTGCTGTCGCGCAGGGGCTGCGCGACGCGTGGCAGCCACAACACTGGGCGACGGACGAGGCGGCACGCATCGCACTTCTGCTCACGACCCACCGCGAGGACGATCGCGGTTTCGCGGCACGGTTCGAACGGCTCTGCGTCACCGCCGAGATCACCGAGCACGTCTCATACATGAAGGGACTGGCGGTCCTTCCGGCCGGCGACGCACTGCTCGGACGCGCGCGCGAAGGCGTACGTTCCTCGATCGCGCTGCTGTTCGAGGCGATTGCGTGCCGCAACCCCTATCCGCGCGATTACTTCGACACGGAAGCGTGGAATCACATGGTGGTGAAGTGCGTGTTTGGTGGCACGCCGCTCGGCGGCGTCGTCGGCCTGCATGAGCGCCGCAACGCCGATCTGCTCGTCATACTGCGCGACCTTGTGGCCGAGCGTCACGCCGCCGGCCGGCCGCTGCCGAAAGACGTTCACGACTTCATCGCAGGTTGAAAAGCCCCACGCGCGATCTTGCTCTCGTCGCTAATGATTATGCTTCCGCTTCGGCTCCGAGACGCTGACCGTGAACATCATGCCGAGGTCCTCGTGGATCAAAATGTGGCAATGCAGGACGTATTGCCCCGGGAAATCCACGAACCGGCTGCGCATCTTGAAATATCCGGGAATGACATTGTTTGGGTCGGCCGTCGTGGGTGCGCTAAGCCCGGATGGGATCGCAAACACGTCCCACCAGACCGGATAGGCACGCCTGCTCTTGTCGCACGGCTGCCAGGTCTTCGGGTCCGCAGGATCGAGAACGCATTGTCCCTCTCTTTTCGGCTGTCCGGACAGGACGTATTTCGGGACCGGTTTCGTCACCTGCTTCCCATTCACGGTGACAGAGTCAGCCACCAACTGACCGGTATCCGGGTCGGTGAGATTTTCGTTCGGATCGAACACCTCCGTGACTTGAAACGGATTGATGTGAATATGGAACGGATGATCGATCGGCCCGGTGGTCAGCGCGGTCGTGAGGTTCTTGATGGTCCATTCCTCGACCGCGCCGAGGTCCACGTCGACGTGAGCGTCTTTGTGTCCAAACTGGATCCTTTCTATCGTGTGCTGACCAGGGGTGCGGGGATTGCCCGAATTGAACTCCAAGCTCCGCTCGCGGCGGCCGCCCGTGATCCACTCCTGGTCGGTGATGTTGGCAAGGAACACCGGCGGGTCGGGGAGGCGCGCGGGAAACTTCATGTCGCTGGGCCCGCCATCACGGCTGACCGGCGGACCGTCGACAACGACCGTCATCAGCGGTGTGCCGGGCACCGGGTCGTCGTCGGTCGGTTTGGCCGGCGTCGGCACGACGTTGGCGCGCGCCATGACTTCCTGCACCCGAACTTCGATCGCGGTCTTTCTCACCGCGAGCGGAGCTCTCACCAGCAGATCGGCGCGGTTGCCCGGCGCCAGGTATAGGGGCTTGTTGTGGCTCTTCAGGTAGTTGTCGGTGTGCAGCTGGACGCCATCCTGCGCCGTCTGCCGCCACTGCAGCCCTTGGGTCGGCGCCATGATGTAGGCGGCGGAACGGCCGGATGTGTTGATGATGCGCCAGAACTGAATCTCGCCGGGCTGCATCTGGACAAGCGGACGTGCGCGCCCATTGACGGAGAAATCCGGAGCCGGCGATCGCTTGATGTCCTCTCTATCCTTTACGCTGGGGCGCCGCTGACTGCGCACCGCTCCAGGGAGCATTCGGTTGACCCTGAGTCCGACTCCGAGCTGATTCAGGACCAGCACCGGTTGCGCGCGCGTGTTCCAGGGCTTGTCGCCCGCGAGCCGGTACGGCTCGAACAGCTCGTTCAGCCGGTCGTCATAGTCGCCCTCGATGATGAAGGCGCCCGTCATGCCGTTCATGACGTTGATCGCAGTCGAACCGTGCTTGTGCGCGTGATACCAATGCGTGCCCGGAGCCTGCCCCATCATCGGCCCCTGAGGCGGCGGGAACACCTTGGCGGTGTATACCGGGAGCACGAAGCAATAGGGATAGGCGCCGATATAATAGTCAGGCCAAAGCCCGGCCGCGATCGACTCTTGATTTTTCGTCCATAATGTCTGCGTCGGATTCTTTTCCTGATATTCCTTCAACAACTTTTCCTGTGTGTCGATCCAACGCGGATTCGCTTGGCCATTGTCCATCACTCTGCGCATGTCCTCCCACGTGGTCGGCCATCGGCTGAGCGGATCCTTCAGTTGTTCGGCGCAGGTCTTGAAAAAATCATCGAACAGAGCGGTCACGTCCCCCGGCTTCGTTGTCAACTCGCCGAACGCGCGCGGCAACGGACGAATGTGCAGAAAGACATTGTCGCCGGCCGAGTTCGGATTGGTGTGCGTCCCGTGGAAATGGATGTTCGCCGTGCTCGATGCATGAAGGCAATTCGGCGCCACGTCGAACGTGCCCGGATAGGTCTTGCCGTTTTCACCGAGCCTGATACAGGCGCCGAGATCGTTGTTCTTTTCGAAATTATTGGGATCGACGTCATTAACGAACTTGAGCTGGATGCGGTCGCCGACACGAGCACGCAACGTCGGTCCCGGAATCGGGTCGGAATACTTGGGACTGCCCGGTTCGGCCTGCGGCGCCTCCAATCTAGTGCCGTTCTTGTCGACCCCGACGAAGGTCCGCAACACGCCGCTGTGGCACGTCGTGTCGTCTTTTTGGGCCGGAGGCATGCGCTGCGGCACCTCGGTGAGAAGAATCGTTCCTTCCAACACGTTCTTCTCTGCGTCGAGCACTGGCGGAGTCACGAGATTCTGGCTCTCCGGCCGCGCACAAGGCACAGGCTCTTCATCGGCGCGCGCCGGCGAAACCGACGACAGCAGCGTCGCGGTCGCGGACATCGCCGCAGCGAAGCAGCACAGCCTCAACCACATGCCGCAGCGCTCGATTGTGCGCATGCACAGTGCTCGTCGACGGACCATTTGCGTCATGCCCCCCATGATCGCGTTCTGCGTGATCGGATTACCCTCGACGGCGCGCCGACCCTCGATCAGCCGCCGGTCAGCCCGCGATCAAGCCACCTCAATGGAACCCTTCTCGTCCGGATGAAGGCTGCACTCGTAGGTAATCGTTTTCGTCGCGACGAATCCCGGGTCCGAGACGTCATCGGGCGCGATTTGGTCGGTGATGAAGCCTGGCGGATTTATCGCAACGGGATGGTGTATCTCTTTAGTCAGGTTGTTCCAGGTGACCGTGGCGCCCCTCGCGACCTTCAGCGGCTCGCCGGGATTGCCGCCGCGCGGCACCAGCACCACCTTTCCATCCACAACTTTGAAAGCAATGCTCGCCATCGCCCCCTCGCTATCACAAGTGATGATTGCCGACGCCGACCTTCGGTCCGACGCAATCCCGCGCCCGCGCCGAATTCACGCGACCTTGATCACGCCTTTCATGTCGGTGTGAATGTTGCAGCGATACGGAACGTTACCCGCAGCAGTGAACGTGTGCGAGAACGTCTTGCCCGCCTCGATGTTCTTGCTGTCGAATGCGCCGCCGAGCGCGCTCGCCGTGTGAGCGAAGCCCATCCGGTTCGTCCAGACGACGGTATCGCCCACCGCAATCGACTGTTCGGCGGGGAAAAATCCCATTTCGTCGTCCCTTTCGTCGATGTCGATATTGTATGTCTGGGCCATCGTTCCCTCCTGTTCGCGCCGCGCCCGGTCCGGTTTTCAGCCTCGAGCTGGCGGGACGGTTCTTTCCTTAAGGTTGAAGTATTTCATAGTGATGCGGTTTCGTCCATTTGAAACGGCGGACGTGCGGAAGCCCGATCGCCGCACCCGCACGGCGCAGGGAACCATTCGCGGCGGGCGCAGGTCATCGCTTTCTATGATTGCGCGGTTGTTCACGCTGTGATTGACTCTAATCAGAGGTGGCAAGCTCGGGGGCGCCGATGCAGATCATTTCAGCCGCGCTCGCGTTTGCGATCACGATGCTCGTGTTGTCGATGCTGGTGGCGAGCCTGGTGGAAACCATCCATCGCCTGCTGGCGATGCGCGAGCGCGGGCTCTATTACCTGCTGGGCCGATTTTACGATGACGTGCTCGGGCCGTACCGGCGCAATCCGAACAATCCGGCTTGGCGCCCATCGCCGGCGTTGCGTGCGGATTTCCAGGATCGGATGTCGGAACTTCGCACGCCGGTCGGCCTGACCGTATCGACAGGAACCGCGCGCACCTCCACTTCTCTGCTGGACTGGGGCAACCCGAACGCCGCTCCGGGCCCGACAGGCCTCGTGCAGCGCTCCAAGAATTTCCTGTCTGCGCTTTTGGGCGGGCTGATCGCCAACTGGCGCGGCCGTGGTCTGAGCAACCTCACCTGCATCGAGTTCATGACGCGGCTCGGCGCGCACCCGCTGAGCGATCGCATTATCGCCAAGGCGGAAGCGGTCGCAGCTGCGCCGACCCCGCCACCCGGTCCGGCCGCCGGTAATGCAACGCCCGCTGCCGGCAACCCGCCGCCGAACCCGATCGATATCGTGCTGCAGGACATCGCGCTGAAATTCGAAATCTACGGCAACGAGGCCAGCGTTTCGTTCGAGCGGCGCGCACGCACACTGTCGGTCACGGTCGCCTTCGTCGTGGCCTTGGTACTGCACGTCAACGCAGTCGATATCTTCACAACGCTCGTGCAGAACCCCGCCGTCGCCGAGGCCGTTATTGCACGCAAAGATGAGCTGACCAAGGACGCCAACGCGACCGTAGCCGCAATGGAAAAGAAAATTCCCGCCGTGGCCGCGACGGGCGCGGAATTGCAGGTGCTTCAGCAGGCTGCAAAGGAAATCGACGCACTGAAGAAGGAGTACGCCGACGCGGTCGCCAAGCTCAAGGGCGCCGAATCCCAGCTCGCCGGTTTGGGTGTGCCGATCGGGTGGACCGAAGAGCGCAAGCGGGCCGCGGCCTTCTGGCCGGAGTGGAAGTGGTATAGCTGCGAGAAGGCAGGCGAACCGGCGCGGCACGTCAAGGCTAACGAGCAATGCCGCACCGGCGAGAAGCGCGTCACGTCAATCGGTTTCGGAGTTCCCACCGCTTGGTCCGTGCTGTTTGGCCTCTTGCTCGGCGGACTGCTCGTCGGACTGGGCAGTCCATTCTGGGCCCAGATGGTCAACTCGCTCACGAACATCCGCAACGTCGCGCGCGGGCAGACCACCCCAAGCCAAGGGACCCCGAGCCCCACGGCGGACGTCTCTGCTGGCGCCGGAGGCGCCAAAGAAACGCCGCAGCCGCGCACGCCGGTCGATGCTTTCAAGGCTGCTAGGGCCGGCTGGATCGCCGCGGGCAGACCGGCGGTGCGGACGCAGCAACCGAAGGAGCAGAAGGGTATGGCGCAGACTTATTCCATTGAGATCACCAAGATGGCTTTCCCCGACGAGACCAAAATTGCGGCGGGCGATACCATCGTTTGGACCAACCGGATGAGCATGAACCACACAGTTACGGCCGACAACGGCGAGTTTGATGCCGGTGTCCTTGGCAAGGACAAGTCCTTCTCGCAAACCTTCAATCAGCCGGGCACAATAGCCTACCATTGCGAGATTCATCCCAACATGACCGGCGCGATCATCGTCACCTGATCTGCTCTGCGCCGGCACCGCCCTATTCGGGTCCTACAGAGCTGGGGAAAGCCATGGCTTATACGCCCGCAATCGGAATGCGCTTCTGGTTCGAGTTCGACGAGGCTACGCAGGGCGATCCCGCCTTCGGCAATCTAATCGCGCAAGCGGGAGGCTTTGGCGTTCAGAATGTCTACCGGAATACGCGAAAAAACGGTACGTACCCCGCGGCCTTCAAACAGCAATTCCAACCCCGACGCGAGGATTGGAAAAAGATCGCCGCGCTGCAATCGGATATGATCGGTAATCTTCTTGGGAGCGATTGGGCAGATATTCAGGCTGCCTTCGAGGATTTTGCTCAAGGCACCCTGTTTGATCCGCAGCGGCCGAGCGGTAATCGAATTCATATGATGGACGGCCAAGTCGGCGCTCAGCTCGTCGGCTATCATCGTTGGCACGCTGCAGTGCGCGTGATTCAGCTGCTCGAAATCGGTGATGCCGCGTGGTGGGAGAACCTCAACAGGATATTAGGTCTCGCTTGGGCCGTTCAGTCGTTCGCCAAGCCGCAGCAGCTGGAAGCGCCGAACCCCGCGACTGGAAGCAGCGACTTGCAGGAACTGCGCGACGTCTGGATGCCGCTGGCGCCGGATCGTCGCGACCATCAATACGATTTGACCGCCGGTCCGGTTGGCTTCCATCCGACGCCGAAACATCCGCCATGAGCGGAGCGGGACATTGTATCGGGCAGCCAAACCGAAGAAAATCCATCCAAAGTAGCCAGCTGTAGGGTGCGTATGGATGGCGGCCGTAATCCCGATTTGGCAGATTGACCGCCTTGACCGCCCCGCGGGAAGAGGACGTGTCTGATGAAGCTCCAAGTAATGACCAGTTATGTGTGATAAGATCCGCGCGAATTGCGAACTTGGGTCTACTGCAAGCGATAGCGCCACGAGCTCGAAAAGCCTGAAATTGCCTAGGCTCTGGCCTTGACCCGCTAATATCGTGAAGACCCCGAGCTTGCTGATTTCTCCAAAAAATGAGTATACAATCAAAAGCCGTGCGAATAGTTTTTCGGGCGCGAGAAATTGCTTAGCTGTTAGCTGGGCTGACCTTTCTCGAAACGATCTTGTTCGCCATCCGCTGTCGAACATTTGCTCCTGCGTGACCGGCCAAATGCATCGAACGCTCAGAACGCCATGGGTGAAGAAATTCTAACACTGATCATCGCTGCAACATAAGGATTGGTGAAATTCTGCATGGAGCTCATGATAACGATCTATGAGAGCGTAAACTAAGCCACGATGCGCGATCTTACATTGTTCACATCAGCAGTGTTACTTCGCCACCCAAACACGAGGTTTTCGTAGGTCGTGATTTGGCAACTTGGATGGGCGCTCAGGCGCCGCAGGACGGCTTCACGGGAGTGGATAAAATGGCAATTTCGTTGCGACCCTACGGCTCCAATTCTCCGAACAGCGGCTATATCGCCTGGACCCCCGTTCCGTTGGTTGTCGCCAATTCGGCAGGTGGCACCGTCGGAACTCTCCGGTTGAACTCCCGTTCCGCCGCCGGCTCGGTGGCCAAGGTCGTTTTTCTGCAAGAACGCAGCAAGCCGCCGCAACCGGAAATCGAAGTCGAGCTGCAAGCCGGCGAAGAACGGACCATCTTCATCGCTGGCGCGTTCCAGCCGGGCGCACGGCACAACGGTGCGAGTGCGGAGGGCAAGGACGTTACTGTCGAGGCCCGGTGGGTTCATGATTCCGGGACCGTCGCGGCGTCTGTCGAGATCATGATTCGAGTGCGGCGAAACGCAAACGAATTAAGCGAGAAGGCCCGCGGGGACTTTCTGTTCGCGCTCGCAAAACTGAACGGAATTCAGGTGGATACTGACCCTACTCCGGGACCAGGCCGTGGCATCTACGTCAGCGACTTCGTAAAAATGCACGTCGAAGGAGCGATAGGTTCTGAACATGGAGATTCACACTTTTTGCCCTGGCACCGCCTCTACCTGCTGGATCTGGAAAGGCAACTCCAGGCGGTTAGGCCCGCGGTGACGCTGCCGTATTGGCAATTTGATCAGGCTGCGCCCAATCTGTTCACGGAAGACTTCATGGGCGCCATGGATGAGATTCCCAGAGACAGCCGGCAGCCAGGAGGAGCGATCGATAGTGGCGCCGATACGCCCCCCGCGCGCTTCGCCCTTGATAATCCTCTCTCCCGTTGGCAGATCGGCGATGTTCAAGGTATTCCGAGGACTGCCCGCTTTGATCCGCAAGGCGGGGAAGCGACCGGCTTAATGCTTCCAGACGGACGTGACTTTCGCCTGATCAGCCAGGACGCTACGCTTGGATTGGGTGGCGGCGTGCCTCCCGACGATCCGGAAGACGCCAAGTTCGGGACTCCCAGACTAGCTGTGAGTTTTGCCCGGATGGAAGGCAGCCCGCACGGCGCAGCACATATGAGCTTTAACGGTCGCCTCAATAACGTCCCGGTGGCCCCGGAAGACCCTCTGTTCTTTCTATTGCACTGCAACGTCGATCGTCTCTGGGCTCTTTGGCAGAGCATGTTCGAACGCGACGACCAGAATGACACGCGCACTTATCCCTACCAGCAGGCGGCGGATGCAGATCCGTGGGAGATTATCAGCGCCAGGCAGTGGCCTTGGGATGGCGGGACATCCCAACCAGGAAGCTTGCTGCCTCCAGGGACACGAAAAGAGAACTTTCCAAAGACGGATCTCGTCGCCAATTTTCCAAATAACAGCCCGCGGCTGGCGCAAGCGATCGATCCATACGCAAACCACAATCCGGATCACTATCTGGGCTTCGGCTATGACGACGTTCCGTACGATCACGTCGACCCACCCAGTGCCTAAAGCTGCCGCTTCGGCGACTTCAAAGGATAGAGCGCATGACCAAAATCTCAGACTACAAAGCTCGGCTCCTGCAACGGGTCCAGAAGGCAGGCGGCCAACTTGATCCAGGCGCCCAGGAGTTGTTGGACGTGGCGGGGAGCGATGAGCAGATCGCGGCGCTCATTGAGCGGCTCGCGAATCCCGCCACGCCGGCGGCCGACCAACTCAGTGCCCTCAACACTCTTGCCACAGTGAGCATCTTCTCCAAGGTGCTGTCGACGCGATCGGCGGATCTCACCAACGCGCTACGCGGGTTGATCTATTCGCCCGATGGCGAGGTGCGGCGCCAGGCGCTGTCCTATCTGTCGCTGAGGGGGGATGAGGTCGCCCAGCAGCATCTCCGCTCTGAGCTGCAATCGGGCAAACCGGAGTCGGAAAAGTCCGTTCCTACCTATCAGGCCATCGCCATGCTGGGCATGGACGAGAAGGCCATCGACAAAGCGCTACTCCTCGCCATCGCCAAAAACCCGCCGGATGATGAGAGCCTGGTTCAGGCGGTCCGGCACTTGCCGGCCGACAAGGATACCGCAGGTGTATTGATGGCTATCCTCCAGGACGAGTCGAATCCCATTGCCGCGCGTGCGCTAATTCCCGACATTGTCAACAACGTTGATCCAAGTGGTTTCGCCGCGTACGCGAAACGGAAGCTCGAGGAACATGGCGCTGACAGCGAGATTGCGCCTTTCTTGGCGAGTGGCGTCGTCAATATTCAGCCGGACAAAAACCAGGATCAAATCGAAGAAACCAAAACGTTAATACGTTCGCTGGCTCCAGCCAGTCCCAACTCGTTCCTGAAGGCGGCCATGCCACTAATGTCCGACAAGATCTCGTCGGACAAGTAAGGCCGATCCCGTGAGGGCTGAACCGGTGAATCAGGCGGAGGGACCCCGATTGGACGGGTCTCTATCGGAACAGGCGTTCGCCGCACTGGTCGACCAGCTAAGGCAACGCGGCGGCGAGTGCGGACCGGAATTAGTACCATTGTTGTCGGTGAGCCACGAGGTTTTTCGCGGCCGGTTCGCCAGTTCGTCGGTGAGGATGCGCGCCTACGCCATGGCGGCATGCCATGACATCGGCCTCCCGGATCAAGCGGTCCCGTATGTCGTGGAAATCCTGGAGACCTCCTTTCACCCGAACCTGGTGGCCGCCGCAGCCCGAGCGGTTCGGGGTATGGCGGCCCCCGATGCTCGACTGGCCGACTACCTCATCCGTTCAATCTACAACATCTGGCAGAACGACCAGCCGGTGAGCTTCGAGGCATATGACGTTAAGTGGCCGCTCACGGGCTTCTCCACGGCACTCCTGGAGGTGTTGGACACACTCGCTTGGCTGGGTGCCAGCGCCCATCACGTGATTCCGGAACTCGAGACGCTGCTTTCTGCCTTTTCGAAACGGTTTAATCCGCGAGTCCGCGCCTCGATCGTGCACTGCATCGAAACCTTGCGGTCATCTGCTGCGGATTCTCCCAAGGCTTGCTGTTGTTCGGCGCCGCTGATCGAGTCCGGCGCCGTGACTGGAGAGGATATGGATATCGCCTCGATTGAACTCGAGGACCAGGACGGTCGCAGGTTCGAGTGGCACCAGTTCTTCAGAGGCAAACCGAGCGTGTTGGCGTTTTTCTATGCGACCTGCATGAACCCGCGAAAGTGCGCTCAGACCATCTATAACCTCGCAAACATTCACAAGGGCCTGTTGGATGCCGGCCTTGATGGTCAGGTCAGAGTTGCAGCAATTACGTACGACCCTCAGCGGGATACGCCTGCCGTGCTGCGCCAATACGGTGAGTCTAAAGGCATACGCTTTGGTGCAGACTGCAAGATGATGCGCGTGCCCAGCCAGTTTGATGGCGTCGTTGACGCCTTTGACCTGGGAGTCAATTACATCGGCAGCCAGGTCAATGACCACCGCGTTGAACTCTACCTGCTCGATCGCGACGGCAAAATTACGCACGCGTTTCTGCGGCTCCAGGCCGATCCCGAACACGTGATCACCGAGTTGGCGCGACTTGCGAGCGAATCACGAGGCGAGTGCCGACGTTCCATTCCCTGATCCTGCGGATGCGCTCCCTGTTATGGCTTCCGAAATTCCCTGTTCGCGTCGCAGGGAATTTGTACCGGAAGTGGCCGGTTGGCGCACGTAACTCGCCAAGAAGGGTCGATTTCCAACAAATTCCCTGTATTTTTCCCTGTTAGCAGGGAAACGAGGTGGCGAGACGGGTTCGCAGATGACTGCTCCCTCCGCCAGCTAGACTTATGTCCGGCCCGGACACATGGGTGACAGAACGCACTTAAGACATGGGTGACAACCTCGCCGAACGGGTTGTCGAGGGGTTGCAAGGTTTTCTGCTCCAGGTCGAAGTATCCGAGATCGTAGTGCATGAAGCTTGCGAGCCAAATGCCCTCGTCGACCTCCTTGATGCCGAGTTTTTGACCGGCGAGGACGGTCGAGATGTTGATCTTCTTGCGATGCAGGCAGAGGCGTCCGCAAGCCGTGACGAGAATGTCGCGGTCGTGGAACGGATAGGTCAGCTCGGGCAGGCCGTCATAAGGGCGCGGTGAGGCCACATAGAGTTCGGCCGGACACTTTATGGCGAGTGCCTCGTGCGGCCGTTCGGTATTGAACTCGTGCACGAAGACGTCGAAGCGATCCTGCTGCTGCCGGCTGTTTGCGCCTGGCGGACGAGTTGCCTCCTTCTTGAGGGTGAGGTGCATGCGCTCGTGGCGGCCGTTCTGCTGCGGATGGCCGGGCTTGATGCGTTCGGATGAAATTTGTAGGCCGCTGCTCCGATGAGTGCGTAACCACCGCGGAACCGCCGTGCCGGGTATCCATGTGCCTAGTCGTCGAAGCGTTGAAATGAATGGTCGCCAGTGTATCCTTGCAGCGTCTGCGAGCCCGTCGACTGCGGGCTTTTCGAAATCCGGAGCGGCGCCATGCAATTGCCGAACAAGCCGGCGCTGACCTCGAAAATCTACGACGTCGACGGTTTCGCGGCCGCACAGGAACTTTACCACAGCAATGGCTGGACCGACGGCCTGCCGGTCGTGCCGCCAACCGAAGATGCGATCGAGGCGTGCCTCGAATGGGCGCTGATGCCGCCGGATCAACTGATCGGCATCGAGCCGGTGCGCGAGCAGCCGATCACGGCCGAGAAGCTCGCCATCAACGCCGTGATGGCCGGCTGCCTGCCGATGCATTTTCCAGTCGTTGCGACGGCTTGGGCTGCGATGATGCAGGAAGAGTTCCTGCTGCACGGCACGACATCGAGCACCGGCGGATGCGCCGTGCTGGTCATCATCAACGGCCCGGTTCGCCTGGAGATCGGCGCGAACGGCACCTTCAACGCGCTCGCCAACAGCGACCGCGCCACCGCCGTGATCGGCCGCGCGCTGCGGCTTTCGCTGATCAACCTGATGGACGTGCGGCCCGGCGGCATCGACCGCACCACGCTCGGCCATCCCGGCAAGTTCTCTTACTGCATCGCCGAGGATGAGGAAGACACGACCTGGCAGCCGCTCGCGCAAATGCGCGGCATACCGGAGCACACGTCCGCCGTGACCGTCATGGCTGCGATGGCGCCGCGCCAGATCATGAACGAGTGGACCACCGATCCGAAGGAAATCCTCGAAACCTTCGCCGCCGAGATGCGAGCAAACCAGCGCCACTACTCGATCTATGGCGGCAACTACGCGATCGTGATCCCCAAGCAGCTCCGCGAACACATCCAGGGCGCCGGCTGGACCAAGCGCGACATCGCCGAGTTCGTCTATGAGCGCGCGCGCATCCGCCGCGCCGAGTGGGGCGATGTCGGCAAGGGCGCAGTGGTGCGCGACCGCGGCGATAGTGTTTACACCGCGCTCGATTCACCGGATCATCTGCTTGTCGTCGCCGCGGGCGGCCCAGCGGGCGGCTTTGGCGCCGTCATTCCGCCGTGGATGGGACACAAGACCAAGGCCGTGACCGCCGCCATCGGCGCCTGTGTCGATTGCGAACCACCGAAGGGGTGAGTACCGTCAGTCCATGATCCGCGTGCTCGATCCGACCAACGAGATGAAGACTGCCGGCGCGGCCGCGGCGCCGCGCCCGGCGTCGCTCGTTGGCAAGACCGTCGGCTTCATTTCGAACGGCAAGGAAGGCACCAAGGGCTACTTCGCGCACCTCGACCGTTTGTTGCGCGAGGAGTTCGGCGTGGCCGATGTGGTGTGGCGCACCAAGTCGAATTTCAGCGCGCCGGCCGACAAGCACATCGTGGATGAGATCAGCCGGTGGCACGCCGTCGTCACCGGCGTCGGGGATTGAGGAAGCTGCTCATCGTGCAGTCTGCACGACTCCATCATGGCAGAACGGCAGGGCGTCCCGGCGATCGGCGTGATGACGACGCGCTTTGCCAGTGCGGCTGAGTTGATGTGCCGCGTGCTCGGCATGCCGGACTACAAATTTGTCGTGATCGATCATCCGGTCAGCAGCGCATCGGACGAGCAGCTCGCCGCCTATGCGCGCGCGACGATCGAGCAGGCGCGGCACCTGCTGATGCAAACATAGAGCGAGCGCGCCCGCGGCTTTCAGCGCCCGAAACGACCGTTCGCCGCAATCGCAACATCCCGTGCAGATGAAGCGGGCTTGCCCAGGCTGCCGATGATGCAGGCTTGCGAGTAACCCTCCGATCGCAGCTGTGCGACGCAGGCCACAGCCTCATCGGCGGGTATGCCCGCCAAAAGCGGACCGGAGGTTTGCGGGTCGAATAGGATCGCGCGTGCTGCGGCATCCAGCTCACCGTGCAGAAGCGAGCCGAGCGTGAGATTTTCCGGCAGCAGCGTCGAGGCGATGCCCGCGCGCGCCAAAGCAAGCGCTCCCTCGTAAAGCGGGATCGCCGCCAGATCGAGTTCGGCCGACACGTTGCTCGCGGTCAGCATTTCGCCGAGATGGCCGATCAGGCCAAAACCGGTGACGTCAGTGACCGCGGTTGCTCCATGCGCCAGCAGCACAGCCGCCGCCGCACGATTGGAGCGGCGCATCCCGGCGAGCGCCGCGTTGATCCAGCTTGCTTTGGCGCGTCCGCGCATCGCGGCGGCGAACAGGATGCCGGTTCCGAGCGGCCGTGTCAGGATCAGGACGTGGCCGGTTTTCAGGCCGCCCTTGCGCGTGATGCGGTCGGGCGCGACCTCGCCGGTGACCGAAAAGCCGATTGCCAGTTCGCCCTCGCTCGAGTGGCCGCCGACCAGCGCCACACCCTCGCGATCGAGGCATGCGCGCGCTCCGGCAAGAAGCTGAAAGAGTGTCTCCTCGACCTTCGCGGACGGTCCAGTCGGCACGACGGCAGTCGCTAGCGCGTGACGCGGCGTGCCGCCCATCGCGAAAATATCGTTGAGCGCGTGGTTCGCGGCGATCTCGCCGAACACATGAGGGTCGTCGATGAAGGCACGAAAGAAATCGACGGTCTGCACCAGATGCTTGCCGATCGGCGACGCGATCACGGCCGCATCGTCCGGCGCGTCGAGACCGACGACGACATCATCGGCGCACACCGGCGAAAGCCGCGCGAGCGCACGCGACAGCGGGCCGGGGCCGACTTTCGCCGCACAGCCGCCGCAACGCATCTCCTCGTTGTTGTTCGCCCAGACGGCCGGCTTTCGCGCTGCCATGCGCGCGATCATGCGGTCGGTGTCCTGGTACATCCGCATCCAGCGCCGGTCGATCCGATCCTTCAGTGCCCACACCCAGGCGCCTTCCGCTTTCACCCAGCCTCGCGAGGCAACGGCGTAGCGTTCCCCGGTCGAGATCAACGCGAGATGCTGGCGCTGCGGCTGCCAACGGACCATTGGTTCGTTGCGCGCGCGGCGCCGGAGGTTCTCCGCGAGCGTCGGTCCCGCGCGGACGGCGATCACACCGGACTTGGGTCGTGGGCTTTCGGTAAGGCCGGCGCAATCGCCCGCTCCGAAAACGTCCGGGTCGTTGAGAACCTGAAGTGTCGCGCTGACTGCGAGGAAACCGCCATCGTCGCGCGCCAGCCCGGTCTGTGCGAACCACCGTGGCGGCGCGGCATCAGTTGTCACGAGCACGGCGTCAGAGGCGATTGTTGCGCCGTCGGCGAGCGCGATCACGTCTGCCGACACGGAACGGATCGTCTTGTGCTCGTGCAAGACGATCCCGCGCTCGGCAAAAACACGGCGGAATGCGTTGCGCACGCGCGCATTGTGTTGGGAAAGGATCTCCTCGGCTGTGACAAGCGTGAAGGAGAAATCGCGGCGTGCGCTCGGTGTCGCCTGCGCCAGCAACCGCGACCGCACCGAGAGAAGCAACTCGACTCCGCCCGCGCCGCCGCCGATCACAACGATGCGACGCGGTCCATCCGGTTGGGCGCAATTCTCAATTAAGATATTGCATTTGTTGATAAAAGATCCAATTGGCTTGACCGCAATCGCGTGTTTGTCAGCACCTTCGATCGTCGCCAACGCGGGCGTGATCCCGACGTCGATCGACGTGATGTCATAGGCGATCGGCGGCCGGTCCAACAACTCAATGCGTTTGTTGACGCGATCGACGCCGATCGCGTCCGCATGGATCAACCGCACGCCAGTCGCGGCGGTCAGGCGCACGAGATCGATGTGAGCCTGCTCCTCCGTGTAGAGTCCTGCGACAACGCCGGGCAGCATGCCTGAGTAAGGCGTCTCCAGATCGCGCGTGATCAGCGTCAACCGCACGCCCGGCTCGGGCAGCATCGCGAACGCGGTCAGCACATACACGTGCGCGTGCCCGCCGCCCACAAGGACAATGTCGATGCCAGCGTGCGCGTGCGGCGTCATCTAGCCCGCGGCTTGCTTGAGCGCGTCGAGGAACGTCGATGTCATCCTGCGCTCCTGGAATGTGGCGGAAGAGAGAGGGAGTCGAACCCACCAAGGACCGTCTCGCGGCCCCTCCCGGATTTGAAGTCCGGACGCCCCACCAGGGACGATTCTCTTCCAGAATTTGCTTCTGACGTTTCATCCGCCGGGCGGCGGAACAGATCGAGCCGATGCTTATTCAGCCCCCGCAGATCGCCGCGGCGCAGCGTCACGCCGTGACGATCGAAGAACTCGAGGATGTGGATCGCGACCTTGCGGCCGTTGTCGAGGCGGTCGCGGAATTGCGCCGCGATGAATTGGCTGTTATTCGCCTGCGCCGCGACGTCGACGGCGATCTCCACCATTTCGGCGATCGTGCCGCGCAGGAAGAAATGGTCGTGCGCGACCTCATCGACCTTGCCCATGCGGCCGAGCAGCTTGAGCAGGCGGCGTACATCGGCTTCCGGCGCGCCGAGCAGGTTCGCGATGTCGCGCACGCGCGGAGGGCGGAAGCGCTCGGCCGCGCCGAGCATCGGCCGGATCGTGCTCCAGAGCTTCTCGTCGGGTGGCGTGAGGCGGACTTCGTGGCCCGGCAGCTTGACCCAGGCGCCGTCCAGCGCGATCTCGTGCGCCCGCGCAAGTCCCTGAAGCATCATGGAAAACTCCGGCGCGGGAAGGCGCGGCTCAAGTTGCAGGCGCAGCCGTTCGAGACCGATTCCCGCAAGGTCCGGATTGTCCTTGTGGAAAGCATCCAGCGTTCCGGTGAGCGCGCGTTTGAACCGCAGCCAGACCGCGGGCGAGAGACCGAGCGTGCCGGCGATGCGGATCACGGCGCCGCTTTCGACCAGCGCATCGATTTGCGGCGCCGCGAGCGCGCGGTCGCGCGCGAAGGCGGTGAGGTCGACGAACCAGGGTGCGCGATCAAGCATCGCGCCCAGCGCCGCTTCCGCCGGAATGATCGCATGCGCTTCGAGTTGGGCAAGCCGCTCCGGTGTGCGCCGCTTGCGCGCGGGGGCGCGCAGATCGAGGAAGCGGCCGCCCGCGATGGTGCGCTGCGCCGTGGTATCGCGCAGCACGAAGCGGTCGTTCACCGCCGCAGCAATCGGCTGGTCTAGCACGAGCTGCACGTGCGCTAGGGCTCCGGGTGCGACCGGTGTGTCGCCGAGCAGGACGACGCGCGCCGCGACATCGGCCGCCGCGTGATGCATTCGTACCGGCATCCATTGCGTCACCGGCTTCTGTTCGGCCGCAAGCACGCGCAGCGTGGCGTCGATGCGCGCGGTCGGCGCATGCAGCTCGGGATCGAGCACGACGTGGCCGCGCGCGATGGAATCCTTGGTGATGCCGTCGCCTGCGAGATTGAGCGCGCAACGCTGCCCGGCTTGGCCGCGCTCCGCAGGGCGGTCCTGGGCATGGATCGAGCGCACCCGGGCCGAAAGCCCCGACGGGCTGATGCCGACACGGTCGCCGACGTTCACAGCGCCCGACAACACGGTGCCGGTAACGATCGTGCCGGCGCCGGCCAGTGTGAACGAGCGGTCGACCGCGAGACGGAAGCGGCCTTGCGATGCGCGCGGCGCGATGTCGCGCGCGGCGGCGAACAGCCGTTCGCGCAATTCTTCGATGCCTTCGCCGCTGACGACCGAAACGGGCAGCACTTCGGCGCCCGCTAACCCGGTCGGGAGCAGCGCGTTCTCGATTTCGGTCGTGACCTCGGCGCGCCGTTCGGCGGAAGCGAGATCGGCTTTCGTCAGCGCCACCATGCCATGCGCGATGCCGAGCAAATCGACGATCGCCAGATGCTCGAGCGTTTGTGGCATTACACCGTCATCGGCCGCGATCGTGAGCAGCACGAAATCGATACCGGTCGCGCCCGCCAGCATGTTGTGCACGAACTTCTCGTGCCCCGGCACATCGACAAAGCCAAGCACCTGGCCATCGGGCGCCGGCAGATAGGCGAAGCCGAGATCGATCGAAATGCCGCGCGCTTTCTCTTCCTTCAGGCGGTCGGTGTCGACGCCGGTGAGTGCGCGCGTGAGCGACGTCTTGCCGTGATCGATGTGGCCTGCGGTGCCGACGATCATGGCGCCGGCTCCAGCGAGGCCAGGTCGATCTTGGTCAGGTTGGCGACGAAGCGGTCACCGTCTTCAAGACAGCGCAGGTCGAGCACCAGCGACTGTTCCTCGATGCGGCCGATCACGGGAACCGGAAGCTTTCGCAGCGCGGCGGCGAGCGCTGCGAGCGCGCCACCCGCGTGGCGCGCGGCTTTCGGGCGGATCGCAAGGCCCGCGCTCGGCACGGTTTCGACCGGGAGCGCGCCGGAGCCGATCTGGCTCGCGCATGCGACGGGCTCGACCTTGTACGCGTCGCCGACGGCGAGGGAGATCGGCGCGATCAATTGTTCCGCGATGGCCTCGATGTCCTGTTTCTTCCGCGCCAGGAGCCGCAGCGTCGGCAATTTTTCGGCAAGGCGGTCCGGATCGCGGTACAGCCGCAAGGTGGCTTCGAGGATCGCGATCCGCATCTTGTCGATGCGCAGCGCACGCTTCATCGGGTTCTTGTTGATTTTTTCGATGAGGCCTTTGCGGCCCACGATGAAGCCGGCCTGCGGGCCACCAAGCAGCTTGTCGCCGGAAAACGTCACGAGATCGGCGCCGTCGAGAATCGCCTCGGCGACGGTCGGCTCATGTGCGAGGCCGAAGCGCGCAAGATCAATCAGCGTGCCGGAGCCGAGATCGTTCACCATCGGCACCTTGCGCTCGCGTGCGATCACGGCGAGCTCCCGCGCCGGCACTTCCTTGGTGAAGCCCTCGATGCGGTAATTCGACGTGTGGACCTTCATCACGAGCCCGGTGCGCTCGCCGATCGCGCCGATGTAGTCTTTGGCGTGGGTGCGATTGGTGGTGCCGACTTCGACGAGCTTTGCATCCGCGCGCGCCATGATGTCGGGCATGCGGAACGCGTCGCCGATCTCGATCAGCTCGCCGCGCGAAACCACCGCCTCACGCCGCTTCGCGAAGGTGTTGAGCACGATCAGCACGGCGGCGGCATTGTTGTTGACGACGGTCGCATCCTCGGCGCCGGTCAATTCGCACAGCAGTCCGCGCAGATGGTCGTCGCGCTCGCCGCGCGTGCCGCCGGAGAGATTGAATTCGAGCGCGACCGCGTTGCGCATCGCCGCGACCGCGGCCTCGATGGCTTCCTCGGCGATCAGCGCGCGGCCGAGGTTTGTGTGCAGGACCGTGCCGGTCAGGTTGAACACCGGGCGCAGGCTCGGTTGTGCCTGCGCTGCGAGGCGCGCGAGCGCGCCGTCGATGACCGCGCCGGGCTCCATCGTAGCGCCGCCGTTGCGCGCCTCGGCAAGCACGTCGCGCACCGCATTGACCACCGCCGGCCGCCCGAAACGCGCCACGGCATGGGACGCAGCGGACGAGCGCACCACCTCGTCGACCGACGGCAACTTGCGCAACGCGGACTGCCGCGGGGCGTCAACCTTGCTCATCTACTTCCTCACGAACCGCACGGGCCACGTGGCGCGCAAGCTGATAACCCCGGCACTGATGCTCTTATTCTGGCGTCGGTGCGGTGTCGCCGTCTATCCCTTCCCGGTCACGCGCGCGATTATTTGAGGCGGCTTGCGCTCGTGAGGCGCGATCAACCCGCGCGGATCCGGTCGGAAAGCGTATAGTTCCATAACATGAGTGCGACTCGGGCCCGGCTGTTGAGTTCTGCATGAACGCCGCCGCCCACACATTTCCTTATTCCGCTGCCGCCATTTGCTGTAACCACACTCACATCTCGATCTTAGGCTGTTCGTCATGCAGGATCACACCCAACAGCGAGCTGTGAACCTCCAGGTGGCCGTTATAATCGATGAAGCCAAGCTGACGAAACTTGTTCATGAAAAAGTTGACGCGAGATCGGGTGGTCCCGATCATCTCGGCCAGAGTCTCCTGGCTGATCGGAGGTATGATCCGCTCAGGTTTCCCCTCCTTGCCGAAATTCGCAAGGATGAGCAGCAGGCGCGCCAGACGCTTCTCGCTCGAATTAAAAAGCTGATCGACAAGGTCCGCTTCGACGCGAATGTTGCGGGCCAACAGATGTCCGGTGAACAGCTCGGAAAACTGCGTATCGTCATGGATCATGCGAATGACAGACACTTTCGTAAGGCTTACGGCAACGCCGTCGGTCATGGCCACGCACGACGCGATACGCACCGTCTGCCCGCCCAGGCATCCCTCGCCGCAGAAATCGCCGGCTCCGAGGATCGCGATCACCGCCTCCTTTCCCTGTTCGGAGAGCACGGTCACTTTGACTTTTCCGTCCTGAATGTAAAATACCGAATCCGCGGGATCACCCTGCGTAAAGATGAACTGATCCTTGTCGAACTTGACGATTGTCGCTCCGCCGTTCGCGCTTTTGAACAGGGTATCCGGGTCGAAGGGAAGCTTGCCGTAATGCACCATCCTGTTCCCGGTGTCTTAATAGATGGCCGCCTTGAAGCGGCATGCCCCTCTTGGTATGTATCGCTCGCCGCTCCGTTCCGGCTCGGCTGTCTCGGCACTCCAAGTCGGCTGTCTCGGCACAGTCGGAGACGATGATGGAGCGGCTGTTTTCGACGGACACTGTCCATCCCCGCGATCGGTTCGACTATTGGCACGATGTCGTGTGCCGAAACGTCCTCCAGCACGATTCACAGCCGGAGTGTCGGGTAAAGTTCCAGGCGGCGATCTACGCGGGTCGTTTAGCCGACCTCGGCCTCGTCCTGTTCAATAATTCGCCGATGGACGTTTCGCGTACATCGCACCAAGTCGCCCGAGCGACCAGCGACGAACTTTTCGTTTGCCGGCACATGTCGGGACTGTTGGAGCTGGAGCAAAATGGCCGCGAGGTCGCGATAGAAGCCGGCGACCTCACGTTGATCGATCCGCTGATACCTTACCGCGGGAGATTTTCGCGAGGCTCGAATCTGCTCGTTCTCAAGGTTCCGAGGCGCGCGCTCGAAGCACGCGTCGGCAGAACGCGGGAGATGGTGCTTCGTCCGATCAAACCGTCCCAGGCGGAGGGCAATCTGCTGTCGTCCTTCGCGGCCGCGCTGCCGCCTATCGTCGGCCGGATGAGCCCGGTCGCCGAGGACCTCGCAAAGGAACACGTCCTTGATTTGCTGGCGGTATCGTTGACCACGGCGATCGGGGCGCACACGCCAAGGGTTTCATCCGCGCATTCGCTTGCCCTGATGAATGTGCGCGCCGCCATCGAAGCGCGCCTGACAGATCCAAGGCTGGACGCTGGCGCGGTGGCAGCCGCCGCCGGGATCAGCATCCGCTATGCCAACACCGTACTGGCGCGGGAGGGCACATCGATCATGCGTCTCATTCTGGCGAGACGACTGGCGCGCTGCCGAGAAGCGCTTCGCGACCCATCACAGGCGCATCGGACGTTGAGCGAGATTGCTTATGGTTGGGGATTTTCCGACATGACTCATTTCAGCCGACGGTTCAAAGCGGCCTACGGCGTCTTGCCGAGTGAGGATCGGAGCCTGGCTCACCCCTCCGCCAGCGCAACGCGTCGATGAAGTTTCGAGCGCTACTGGCCGCGCCGGTATGTTGGATATCGTCGTGGGGCGTGTGGTGTCTCGCGATGGTCGGTTCCTGAGCACGCCTGGAGGCAACTTCGGGCAGGCACGGCTCCTCTAAGCTTGTATTAACGCCGGAACCCCCTTCCATAGCGGGTATTATGGGAATCTCGCCTCGTCAGCTCACAACTCAGCGACCGGCGTACTCTACCTCACCGCGCTTCTTTCTTGCGGTCTACTCGCTCTTCAACGAGAAGGCCCGGTAGTCATTAACCGCAAAAGCGGAGTAGATGCTACCGAGATATGGAGCAGCTCAGGCACCACGGAGTTGTCAGCGTGCGCGGAGACGCAGTCAGCTTTACGCTGCCCGCGCATCGCGCTGAGCGTTTCTTACCGGGCCTCTTCCCCTAGCGTTTGCCAAGGCGGCTTCGAGCTACGCAATGCAGGCGCGAAGTTCAGAGAAGCGAACCAGACAAGCGCCACTTCGAGAATGTGCCGCCTTCGGTGCCGCTGGGGCTACGTCCGCCAGTCTCCTGGTTCGGTTCTCGAAAAAATTGTGCTCTATTGGCGCGGGAAATGCGCCTTTTGTACAGAAGCGTGATGTCCGCTTGTTGACCTATGGGGGACCTCGCGCGGTCAGGCGCCTTTAGTCCGGTAATGACCCAGACCGGACTCGCGGCGCGCAGGGGCAAGCGGAACGGGCGGCCATTCCCTTTGGATAAATGCTGGTATCTGGACGGCCTCGCAGCGGCAGTGGACGGCAGACGAGCGCGGGCCTACCGAAGGGGTGGCCCCACTATGTGCATGTGGTGCGTTGCCATGAGTTTCTGGTTCGTCTCGGAATCAACCCCTTGCCGGTCCGCAAACATTTTCTCAAACCCGCCAGGCGTCACGCCGAATAGCAGCACGCCGGGTTCCGTTCCGGTGTTCTGAAACGTATGCGGAGTATTGCGAGGGATAAAGATAAAGGACCCAGCGGGTGCACTTACGACACGGTCGCCCATTTTAAAGTTGAACTGACCGCTCACAACGTAACAGAACTCAGCTTCCATTGCGTGCAGGTGAGTAGGAGGACCGCTCTTCGGCGCGATGGTTTGACGAAAGACGCCGAGCACGCCGCCAGTTCGCTCCGCTGTCGCCAGCAGTTCGGTTATATCGGCTTCTCGCCCCTGCTGGCCGCCATAGCGGGTGGCTTCGTTGGGCAAGACGATGA
>JAXDOA010000047.1:0-2795 GCA_034669125.1 Hyphomicrobiales bacterium | reverse complement strand
GCGCAGTTGCGAGACGCTGGTCAAGGGCGCGCTGATCGCGCGTTTTTATTATGTCTACGCGGTCGACTACGATCGCGGCGGCGAATGGTCGGGCAAGGCCTTCATGTGCACGCGCGACAAGGAATTCACCATCAAGGGCATCGAGGATTGCCTCGCGCGCGGCTATGACCGTACCGGCTTCTTCGAGGTGGACACCACGCAGCAGCGGTCCTGGACCGTGCAGCTCACCGAAACGACCGATCAGGCGCCGCAGCTCTCGCCGCAATACACGCCGCTCAATCCTCCGGCCCAACCGAAGCAGACCCGATGAGACGCCTGCGCCGCACCAAGATCGTCGCAACGCTCGGGCCCGCCTCCTCGGATCAGGCCATGATCGCGCGGCTGTTCCAGGCCGGCGCGGACGTGTTCCGCATCAACATGAGCCACACCTCTCACGACGGGATGCGCAAGCTGCACGCCGCGATCCGCGCGGTGGAGAAGGATTTCGGCCGGCCGATCGGCATCCTCGCCGACCTGCAGGGACCGAAGCTGCGCGTCGGCACGTTCACGGCCGACTTCGTGATGCTCAAGAAGGGCGCCGAATTCGTACTCGATAGCGACAAGGCGCCCGGCGACGAGACCCGCGCCTATCTGCCGCATCCCGAAATCCTCGCCGCGCTCGAACCCGGTCACACGCTCCTGCTCGACGACGGCAAGGTGAAATTGAGAGCGGTCGAAACATCGCCGAAGCGCGCTGTCACGCGTGTGGAGGTCGGCGGCAAGCTCTCGGCGCGCAAGGGTGTCAGCCTGCCCGACACCACGATCGGTTTCTCGGCGTTGACCGACAAGGACCGCTCGGACCTCGAAGCCTGCCTCGATACGGGCGTCGACTGGGTCGCGCTCTCCTTCATCCAGCGGCCCGAGGATATCGCGGAAGCAAAGAAGATCACGCGCGGCCGCGCCGCCGTGATGGCGAAGATCGAAAAGCCGCAGGCGGTCACGCGCCTTGCCGAGATCCTCGATTTCACCGACGCTCTGATGGTCGCACGCGGCGATCTCGGCGTGGAGATGCCGCTCGAAAAAGTCCCCGGCATCCAGAAACAGATAACGCGCTCGTCGCGGCGCGCCGGCAAGCCGGTCGTGGTGGCGACGCAGATGCTCGAATCGATGATCACCAATCCGGTGCCGACGCGCGCCGAGGTCTCCGACGTCGCGACCGCGATCTTCGAGGGCGCGGACGCCGTGATGCTGTCGGCGGAATCGGCGGCCGGGCAATATCCGGTCGAGGCGGTCGCCACCATGAACCGCATCGCCGAGGAGGTCGAGACCGACCCGATCTACCGATCGATCATCCAGGCGCAGCGCGCCGAGCCCGAAGCGACCGGCGCCGACGCGATCGCTGATGCGGCGCGCCAGATCGCCGAGACGCTCGATCTCGCGGCGATCGCGTGCTGGACTTTCTCGGGCTCGACCGTGCTGCGCGTCGCGCGCGAGCGGCCGGCTTCGCCGATCGTGGCGATCTCACCGAACCTGGCGACGGGACGCAAACTCGCGGTGGTCTGGGGTGTGCATTGCGTCGTCGACGCAGACGCGCGCGATCTCGACGACATGGTGGACCGCGCCTGCCGCATCGTGTTCCGCGAAGGCTTCGCCAAGGCAGGCCAGCGCATCATCATCGTGGCGGGCGTGCCGCTCGGCACGCCGGGCGCGACAAACATGGTGCGGATTGCGTTCGTGGGATCGGGCGCGGCAGAGGATTAGATATCCCGGCCCTCGACCTTCTCGGTCAGCGTCTTCACGAAATCCGGCACCTTCTGCAGATGCGGGTTGACGGCGAGCGCGCGGCGGAACGCTTCGAGCGCGAGTTTCTCTTCGCCCAGTTCCTGCATGATGACGCCGAGGCCCGTGAGCGCGCCGAAATGGCGCGGCTCGCGCGCCAGCACCTGCCGGATGTCGGCGACCGATTTGCCGTAGTCCTTGTTGGCGAAGTGCAGCGTGGCGCGCCGGTTCCATGCCTCGATGTAGTCGGGCCGCATCTCGACCACGGCATCGAGCAACTGGATCGCGAGCCTGGTCTCCTTGGCGTCTTGCGCGGTCTTCACCCGGCTCATCAAGAGATCGGTCGTGTCGCTGCCGGAGGCGAGCCACAGCGCCCAGATGCGGCCCTCGACCAGCTTGGCTGAATCCGCGTCGGGCGCGGCTTTGAGCGCCTCGAACAGGAAGTCGAGATTCTTGATGCGGTCGCCGCGCGGCACGCGCGGCAGCTTGTCGGGGGCCTCAGGCAAGGGCGCGGCCTGCGGAGGCGCGGGTTCTGTCTGTTGGGCGGAGACCTGAGGCGCGAGCAGAACCGCAGCGGCCAAGGCCGCCGGAAGCGCGAGAGATACGAGTCGCAGGCGCATGTGCTGAGTCTAGGGCATTCGCGCTGCGGCGCAATACTGCGCGCTCGGCAGCCCGGTCAAAGCCCCGTGAAAGCGCCCGGCAATCGGGAAAACGTCAGCCTTCGGCTCAGCCTTGGCGAGCCTTGAACCGCGGCTGGGTCTTGTTGATGACGTAGACCCGGCCCTTGCGGCGCACGATCTTGTTGTCGCGATGCCGGCCGCGCAGCGATTTCAACGAATTACGAACTTTCATGGCTTCGATCCATGGCGCGCGCGCCGGAATGTCACGGGATTTGGTGGCGTTCTTAGGGGGCGGGTGGAGGACTGTCAACGTCCCAGACCGCTGGCGGAGCTTCCGGAATGGTGGGCGCGACAGGGATCGAACCTGTGACCCCTTGGATGTCGACCAAGTGCTCTACCGCTGAGCTACGCGCCCGT
>JAXDOA010000046.1:0-3013 GCA_034669125.1 Hyphomicrobiales bacterium | reverse complement strand
ACTCGGATGCGAACTTCGGAATCAAAGGGACACTAGCAACCTTATGACTCTAGTGCCCCTTTTGAACCCGAAGTTCGCAAGCGTACTTGCCGCGCGTTGTGTGCGAACTTCGGGTTCGGGGCACTAGCGTGACTTCGCCGGCAGCATCCCCATGCGGTTTTGCACATCGGCCGGCACGCGGTAGTCGCGCATCACCTGGCGCGAGTCGCGCAGGCCCAGGGCCTCGCGCTGCACGACAAAGTGCCATAATGCCTGGCCCGCTTGCGCGACCAGCGCGCGGCGCTCCTTGCCGCGCTCTGAAGACGGCTCGCTCAGCTCCGCATCGAACGTTTGAAGCGCCGCGAGCGCGGCTTCAAGCGCCCGGCCGAGCCGCCCGAGCGTCGACGCTTTCTCCTGCGCGATCTCGTAGTCGAGCGCGGCAGCGGGATTGGTCCAGATCGTCGGTGTGATACGGCGGGGCGGCGTAACCGTCATACGGCGCGCGAGAGCTCCCTCTCGATCGCCGCGATCACGCGTGCGTCCGTCGGCTCGACCTGCGTGGCGAAGCTCGCCGCGACATGGCCGTCGCGCCCGATCAGGTATTTGTGGAAATTCCAGCGCGGCAATTCGAGTGGTTTCTCGGCGGCCGCCCATTTGTAGAACGGATGCTGCTGCGCGCCGCGCACCTCGGCCTTGGCGGCGAGCGGGAAGGCGACGCCGTAGCCCTGATGCGCGGTGTGCTCGATCTCGGTGACGCCGCCCGGCTCCTGCCCGCCGAAATCGTTCGACGGCACGCCGACGATGACAAGGCCGCGATCGCGATAGCGCGTCCACAGGTCCTGCAGCCCGGCGTATTGCGGGGTGTAGCCGCACTGCGAGGCGGTATTCACGACCAGGATCGGCTTGCCGGCGTAGTCCGCGAGCTTGATGTCGCCGCCCTTGAGCGCCGCGAAGGAAAACGCATAGGCCGTCATGCGGCTCATCCCCGTCTGGGCAAGCGCGGGTGTCGCGGCGAAGCCCGCGAGCAGCGCCAGAGCTTGTCTTCTGTCGATCATGATGGGCTCCACGAAAGCGAAGGCAAAATAGCCGATTTGCCCGCTTCAGGCGATACGCCCGAGTGGTGTCCCGGTTTCGGCGGCGCTTCACGAGGGCGTGAACGCGGAAACCCTTCACGCCGCGCCGCAGTAGCTCCGGTATCCTGCAAGGACACGGGAGCGGACACCATGCGGACACTGATCATCGGCGGCATCGTGCTGGCGCTCGCCGGCGGCGCCGTGGCGCAGGAGAATTACGAGAGCTGGCGGCTGCACGTCAGCAAATTCCCCAGCACCGGCGGCGGGGGGATCATCATAGGGGAGTACAATCCGGTGATCGTCGGCGACAAGTGCAAGACCGACTTCACCGCGACCGAGCCGAACGGCACGGTCTATTACAACAGCGTCGAGTTCGATGCGGTGCCGGCGCAAGGCGGCACGCTGTGCACCAACGGCCGCTGGCGCTCGCGCGACGGCAGCGCGACCGGAACCACGCCCTACCGGGTGTTCTTCAAGGACGGCGTGGTGCGCGGCTCGCCCTGAGCCGGATCGCCCCATCGCCCGAGGACCGCCGCAACGCGGGCGCAGTGACGCCGCAATAGCGCCGCCCCGGCAGCGCTCAGTGGCGGCATGATCGACAAGCGATTCTGGGCCGGCGCCGTTCTGGCGGTGACCGTGGTCGTTGCCGGCGCGGGGTCGCTTCCGGCGCTGCTGTTGCGGCCGGTGGCGACCGATCCGCCACCCGTTGCGCTTGCCCCGGCGGCGAAGGTCGCGGAGCCAGTCCAGGTACAAGCGGACGCTGAGCCAGCCAAACCAAGCCCGCCGCCACCACCGCAATCTGTCGCGGCGCCTCCGCCCGCACCGGCGCCTGTGCGAGAGGCGGTGCCTGCGTTTCCTCCCGTGCAGCCGGTCGGCATCACCACGCCGGCGCAGCCTGTCGCAACGCCGCCGCGGGATACGGCCACCGTGAGAGCCGCGGTCGCTGCGCCGGAGACGACCATACGTCCCCAACGCACAGCCGGGCAGGCGGCCGCCAGGCAGAAGCGCAAGCTGGTGCGTCCCGCGCCCTATCCGATGCGCGAATTCTTCGCCTGGCGCCGCTGAACCGCCGCCGAACGGCCCTTGGGCCGCGCGCTCACGTAGCCTAAAATCCCGCCATGCGTTCCGGCGTCCTCATTTCGGCGGTCAGCCACATTGCGCTGGTGGCACTCGCGCTGTTCGGCACGCCCAAGCTGTTCGACAACCCTCAGCTGGCGGCAATCGAGGTCGATTTGGTGCGCCCCGAGGAGCTGCAGCGGCCGAAGGAAAAGGAAAAGCCACCGGAGAATAAACCGGCCGACTGGAACCCGCTTCCGCAACAGTCCCCACCGCAGCCGGAAAAGGCGCCGCAGACGCAGGCGAAGCAGCAGCCGACACCACCGCAAGCAAACCAGCGGGCGGCGCTCGGCCCACAAGGCCCGCCGCAACCGCAGGCGCCAACGTCGCCCTGGATCTTCGATCCGGTGAACATTCCGGCGCTGCTCGACCTGCCGAACGCCCCGGACAAAGGCTTCGACTCCGAGGCCACGACCACGGCCAACCTGTCCGCCCCCGACAAAGCGGCATTCAAGGCGCACCTGAAGACATGCTGGACGCTGCCGGGCGGCATGTCGCCCGCCCAGACGACGCGCGTGGTGCTGCGCATCTATCTGCGCCGCGACGGTCGTCTCGCCGCCGAACCGGTGCTGATCGAAGCCAGCGCCTCGCGCGACGGCCCCCTGCTGATGCAAGCCGCAATCCGCACGCTGAAGGATTGCCAGCCGTACGGTTTCCTCCCGGCCGACAAATACGGCGAGTGGAGGGTGCTGGATCTGAGTTTTTCGCCGCGCGAGATGGCGGGCGGGTGAACGCTGCCCGATTCTTTGTCAGAGCCCGCCCGGCGCATGGGCGTTGCGATCAAAATCTTGTGAATTCAAGTGTTTACCATGCAACTTGTGCGTTGCACAATGAGCTTGCTGCAC
>JAXDOA010000045.1:0-3858 GCA_034669125.1 Hyphomicrobiales bacterium | reverse complement strand
GGCGGGGATAAACATCAATCGCACCTTCGGCGAGCCGGGAGAACTTCAGGGCTGAGCCGCATGACACCTGCGTCACCGGCGCGACGCGCTGGAGGAAGGACGCACTGACGGCGTCGAAGTGGCTGCGGCTGACGGCGGCTACCGGCTCGTCATCGGGCCAGCGGCGGGTGTGTATCGCGGTCGCGCGGGGTGTCTTGCCCGCCTTGCCGCCCGCCGAGAAACGCAACCGCTCTGCGCCATAGTCGGTCGCGCCACGCCAGATCAGGCCGAGCGCCGGCGCCGCGACGATGCCAACAACCGGGGTGCCGTCACGCACCAGCGCAATATTCACGGTGTATTCGAGCCGGCCGGCGATGAACTCCGCCGTGCCGTCGAGCGGATCGACCAGCAAGAATTCCGCGGGGGCGTCGCCGCCCTGCCAGTCGCAACGCGCTTCTTCCGAGACCACGGGGGTTCCCGGCACGAGGCGCGTCAGTCCGTCAAGGATCACCCTCTGGGCGGCGTCATCGGCCAGCGTGACGGCCGAATCGTCGGCCTTGCGGCGTACATCGGCGTTCCGGAAATCGACTGCAAGGATCGCCGCCGACGCCTCGATGGCGATCCCGGTCAAAAGGTCGGCCAGCCGCGCGTCGGCGGTCTTTTGCCTGTCCGCCCGTTGCTGCACCTGGGTTCCCCGCCGCGCTGCCGCCAAGTCGCCATATTGGCAGGCGCTTCGGCTGCGGTGTATCACCCCGCCAACCTGTTTCAACCGCTGAGTCGCTTGGCGTTGCGGCGCGGCCTTCCCCGGAGACCTTCAATGATGTCCGTCCCTGTGACCCTCGAAGGCCTCGACCTCGCCGCGCTGCTGTGCTCGCGGGTTTGCCACGACCTGATCAGCCCGGTTGGAGCGGTGGTGAACGGCATCGAGGTCATGGAGGACGATGCCGACGAGCAGACCAAGGCTTTCGCGATCGAATTGATCAAGAAGAGCGCCACCACGGCCTCTGCCAGGCTGCAGTTCTGCCGGATCGCATTCGGGGCGGCCGGTTCGGCCGGCGCGGCAATCGACCTCGGCGATGCCGAGGGGGTCGCGCGCGGCATGCTGGAGGACGAGAAGACCAAGCTTTCCTGGGGGTTGCCGCGGGTGCTGCTGCCGAAGAACCGGGTCAAGCTGCTGCTGAACCTGCTGCTGCTGGCGGGCGGGACGATTCCGCGCGGCGGCAGCCTTGCGATCGCGCCGGTCGGCGAGGGGGACGCCATGGGCTTCAAGGTCACCGCCTCCGGGCTGAATGCCCGGATTCCTCCGGCGGTCCCCGCCTTGGTCGCGGGCGAAACCGGCGGCAACGCGGTCGACGCCCATGCGATCCAGCCATTCTTTACCGGGCTGCTGGCGCGCACCTGCGGGATGGGCATAACGCTTGCGCCGGAGGGCGAAGCGATCGTGCTGACCGCTCGCTAGCGCGCCCGGAACAGACTCAATTGTTTGCAAATACAGCGGATTTTCCGCGTCCGCCGTGCTGCGCGCAGCGTTATTTTTCCCTTATCGGACACGCTTACCGCAACCAATCCTTAAGCGCTTTTGCAACACACTGACCCGGTTCCCGAAAGGCAGCGGCCGGACCGGCGATGCCTGGCGACGAAGGTCATGCCCGATGGACGACCTGCTGCGCGAGTTTCTGACCGAGACGAACGAGAGCCTCGACACGGTCGACGTCGAACTCGTTCGCTTCGAGCAGGAGCCCAACAACGCGAAAATTCTCGATAATATTTTCCGCCTCGTCCACACCATCAAGGGGACCTGCGGCTTCCTCGGGCTGCCGCGGCTGGAAGCGCTGGCGCACGCCGCCGAGACGCTGATGGGCAAATTTCGTGACGGCATGCCGGTGACCGGCGATGCCGTCACGCTGATCCTGACGACCATCGACCGGCTGAAGGAAGTGCTCAACGGGCTTGAGCAGACCGAAGCCGAGCCCGAAGGCGACGACAAGGACCTGATCGGCGAACTGGAGCGGATGGCGATCGCAGGCACCGTGCCGTCCGCGAAGGACGAGCCGAAGCCCGTCAAGCAGGCGGTCGGCACGCTGATCGAACAGACGCTGGAGCGTCCGCTGCGCCCGGGCGAGGTTTCGCTCGACGAGCTGGAACGCGCATTCCGCGAAACCGAAATGGAAATGCCGGCGATCGTCGAGAAGCCGAAGGCTGAAGCGCCCAAGGCTGAATCGGTCAAGGCTGAAGCGAAGGTCGAAAAGCCGAAGCCCGCGAAGGCCGACCGCAAGAGCTTTGGCGAGGACGAGGAAAAACAGGATTCCAAGATCGCCAACCAGTCGATCCGCGTGAACGTCGACACGCTGGAATCGCTGATGACCATGGTTTCGGAGCTGGTGCTCACGCGCAATCAGCTCCTGGAGATAGGGCGCCGCCACGAGGACTCCGAGTTCAAGGTCCCGCTGCAGCGTCTCTCGAACGTCACGGCCGAGTTGCAGGAAGGCGTCATGAAGACGCGCATGCAGCCGATCGGCAATGCCTGGCAGAAGCTGCCGCGTATCATCCGCGACCTCGCCGGCGAGCTCAATAAGGAGATCGAGCTCGAGATGCACGGCGCCGACACCGAGCTCGACCGCCAGGTGCTCGACCTCATCAAGGATCCGCTCACCCACATGGTGCGCAACTCGGCGGATCACGGCCTCGAGACGACCGAGCAGCGCCGCGCCGCCAAGAAGCCCGAGAAGGGCACCATCCGTCTCTCCGCCTATCACGAGGGCGGGCACATCATCATCGATATTTCGGACGACGGGCGCGGGCTGAATACCGCGCGCATCAGGCAGAAGGCGGCCGAGAACGGCCTCGCGACCGAGTCCGAAATCGAGAAGATGACCGAGGCGCAGGTCCACAAGTTCATCTTCGCGGCCGGCTTCTCGACCGCGGCGGCAGTGACCAGCGTGTCCGGCCGCGGCGTCGGCATGGACGTGGTGCGCAACAACATCGACCAGATCGGCGGCACGATCGACGTGAAGTCGGTGCCGGGCGAGGGTTCAAGCTTCACCATCAAGATTCCGCTCACGCTTGCGATCGTCTCAGCGCTGATCGTGGAGGCGGGCGGCGACCGCTTCGCGATCCCGCAGCTCGCCGTCGTCGAACTCGTCCGCGCGCAGAGCAATTCGGAGCATCGCATCGAGCGCATCAAGGACGCGCCGGTCTTGCGGCTGCGCAACAAGCTTCTTCCGCTGATCCATCTCAAGAAGCTGTTGAAGATGGAAGGTGCCGAGGAGAGCGAGCCGGAGAACGGCTTCATCGTCGTCACGCAGGTCGGCAACCAGACCTTCGGCATCGTGGTCGACGGCGTGTTCCACACGGAAGAAATCGTCGTCAAGCCGATGTCGACCAAGCTGCGCGACATCGCGATGTTTTCGGGCAATACGATTTTGGGCGACGGCTCGGTGATCATGATCATCGATCCGAACGGCATCGCGCAGACGGTCGGCTCGGCTGGAACGCGCGCCGAGGAGACCGAAGCCGCCCAGAGCGCTCAGGTCGAGAAGACGGTCTCGCTGCTGGTATTCCGCGCGGGTTCGAACCAGCCCAAGGCCGTGCCGCTCTCGCTGGTCACGCGGCTGGAAGAAATCGACTGCCGCAAGATCGAGCTCTCCAACGGCCGCCACATGGTGCAGTACCGCGGCCAGCTTATGCCGCTGGTTCGCGTCAGCGACGAGGTCAAGATCAAGCGCGAGGGCGCGCAGCCGCTGCTGGTATTCTCGGACGGCAGCCGCTCGATGGGCCTGGTGGTCGACGAGATCGTCGATATCGTCGAGGACAGGCTCGATATTCAGGTTGGCAGCGACCGCTCCGGCGTGCTGGGTTCGGCGGTGGTCCGTGGCCAGG
>JAXDOA010000044.1:0-7008 GCA_034669125.1 Hyphomicrobiales bacterium | reverse complement strand
GTCCCCGGTTGCGGCTTTTGCGCGAGGCTCGTCGGCGTACTGAAGCGGCGCAGGCGACGATGCGGGCGCGAAGCTCTGCTCCATGCGCCCCGCGCCGAGCGGACGCGCGGGTGGCGCCGGATAGCGCACGACCAGCGGGCTCAGTTCGGGCGCGCTGCCGCCCTTGGAGGTGCGCACGGTCGAGACCGAGAGCGCAACATCGCTCCAGTCCTCGCCGGTCTGCTGCACGATTTCGGCGCGGCGCACGAGCTCGATCGCGGGCTTGCGCTCGCGCGAGCCGGAATCGAGCCGTGCATCGTAGAGCGGCTGCCAGCGCGCCCCGCGCACCGTGTAGCTGACGCGAAGGGCCGAGCGCGCATTTGCGCTCGCGGCGAGATCGACGCGCACTTCCATCTTGCGCGGCGGGTTGGTCTTGAGCTCGGAATCGAGCCGCGCAAGCTCGCGGTCGATCTCACGCTGTCTCACCCGCGCCTCGCGCATCGCGTTATCGGCCGTGGCGATTTCGTCGGCGACCGCGCCAAACGCCGCGCGCCATTCGGTCAGCGGCCGCGCTTCGCCCTTTTCGCCGAGGCCGAACGGCACGTTGTTGGCGAAGCGCTGCGCGAACGTCTTGCGGGCGGTCTCGGCTGCGATCTTGTCGTCGAGCACCTGGCGTTCGTCGCGCAACGCCTCGATCCGTTTCTCGATCTCGGGCTTGCTCACGGGGCGTTCCGCGCGTGGCGGGCGGGCATCGATCGCCCCGATGGTCACGGCGGCGGCGCTTTCGCCTTCGACCCGCAGCGACGCGGGATCGAGGCCGGGCGGGAAGTCGCGCGCAACCAGGGTCGTGTTGCCGGCCGGCAGGTCGACGGCGATGAGCCGCGTGACCGTCGCGCCGTCCGGATAGACCGTGACGGCCTCGATTGCGGAATCGACATTCATCTCGGCGCAAAGCGCCGGGCCGACGCCGGCGAAGATCAGCACGCAGGCGGCGGGCAGATGGGCAAACAGGGACTTCATGGAGGGATTCCTCTGGCAGGCTTCGACCCCGCGCTATGGGACCCGCAAAATTCGGGTTTACGTTGGGCCAATAAACGGCCGCTTCGGGGCGGACTCGGTGCAAGCCGCTCAGAACACCTTGGGAAGTCCCGCGTCGGTCAAGATTGCGTTCGCCGTGTGACGGGATTTCAATTTCCTGTCGACCGTAAGCCGCACGCCGGTCTTGGGATTCCACCAAATCTCGTGGTCGCCCCGACCCTGCCGCTTCAAGTCATATCCATTGTCGCGAAGGTACCGGATCACATCGCGATAGTAGTCGGCCATCGCGTGGGCCCTATTCGGCCGCCACCAGAGTATCGCTCGCGCGGGCGACGATCTCGATCGAAGCTGGCAAGTCGGTGATGCCATACTCGCCAAGCAAGTCGTGAATGATGCCCGGGAGCTTGGCGCGTAGCGCTTCGATGGTGTCAGCCTCCGTGACCAGGCCGCGAAGGTCGCGCGTTGTCGCGACCCAGACGCGTGCGTCCGGGTCCCAGTCAGCATGCACCACAATCGGACGGGCCATGGACTTCTCCGAGTTCCGCTCACTATAGCACGATCCGGGATGCGCCAAAGGCAGCCCCTCACCCGGGCCGCATCTCACTGCGTTCGAGGCGCGCCACCCTGTCCCCACCTCGCGGCGCCGGGGAAGACGGCGGAAGCGGATCGAACTTCAGCGTCTTGGCGCTTTGCACCTGCGGCAGCGCCTGGACCTTCGCCAGCACATCGCCCGGCAGGTCACCGTCGATCTCGATCAGCGCGATCGCGTCGCCGCCCGGCGCCTGCCGGCCCACGTGGAAGGTCGCGATGTTGATGCCCGCCTCGCCGAGCGTGCCGGAGAACGTGCCGATGAAGCCCGGCTTGTCGAGATTGGTGATGTAAATCATCGAGGGACCGAATTCCGCGTCCATGCGGATGCCCTTGATGTTGACGATGCGCGGGCGGCCGTCGGCGAACACCGTTCCCGACACCTTGCGCGACTGCCGCTCGGTCTCGACCGTCACCGTGATCAGGCTCTCGTAGTCGCAGTCGCCCTCGCGCGTCACTTCCTCGACCACGATGCCGCGCTCCTTGGCAACGCCCGGCGCCGACACGACGTTGATGTCCTGCAGCATCGGACGCAGCAGGCCCGCGACCGCCGCGGAGGTCAGCGCCTTGGTCTTCATCTGGGCGACCTGGCCTTCGTAGGAAATCTGCACCTTCTTCAGGCCGCTCTCAGTCAACTGCCCGGCGAACGAGCCGAGCCTCTCGGCAAGCGCGATGAAGGGCTTGAGCCTTGGCGCTTCTTCCGCCGTGATGGAGGGAAAGTTCACCGCATTGGAAATCGCGCCCTGCAACAGATAGTCCGACATCTGCTCGGCGACCTGCAGCGCGACGTTTTCCTGCGCCTCGGTCGTGGCGGCACCAAGATGCGGCGTGCACACGACGTTGGGATGATTGAACAGCGGATTTGACGTCGCCGGCTCCTCGGTGAACACGTCGAAGGCGGCGCCCCCGACCTGGCCTGAATCGAGCGCCGCGCGGAGCGCCTGTTCGTCCACCAGCCCGCCCCGCGCGCAATTAATGATGCGCACGCCCTTTTTCATTTTGGCGAAGGCGGACGCGTCGATGATGTTCTTTGTCTTCTCGGTGAGCGGCGTGTGCAACGTGATGAAGTCCGCGCGCTTGAACAGCTCGTCGAGTTCGACCTTATGCACGCCGATATCGGCGGCCCGCTCGGGCGAGAGAAACGGATCGTAGGCGATCACCCGCATGCGAAGCCCAAGCGCGCGATCGACAACGATCGAGCCGATATTTCCCGCGCCGATCACGCCGAGCGTCTTGCCGGTGATCTCGACACCCATGAAGCGGTTCTTCTCCCACTTGCCGGCCTGGGTCGACGCGTCCGCCTGCGGGATCTGGCGCGCGAGCGCCAGCATCAACGTGATGGCGTGCTCGGCGGTGGTGATCGAATTGCCGAACGGCGTGTTCATCACGATGATGCCCTTCGCGGTCGCGGCCGGGATATCGACATTGTCGACGCCGATGCCGGCGCGGCCGATCACCTTCAGGTTTTTTGCCTGTTCGAGAATCTTCGGCGTCACCTTGGTGGCCGAGCGGATCGCCAGCCCGTCGAATTGCCCGATCAGCGCGGCGAGTTTCTCCTTGTCGGCGCCGAGCTTCGGCTGGAAATCCACCTCGATGCCGCGATCCTTGAAGATCTGCACGGCGGCGGGAGAAAGAGCATCGGAAATGAGAACGCGAGGAGCCATGAAAGCACCTGATCAGCTTGAGAATTGGCTTGTTCTGGCCTCCCCGTTTTCGGGAAGGAAAAGTAATTCTTATGCCGCCTTCGGCAACGCGGCCTTGGCTTGTGCAAACGCCCAGTCGATCCACGGCGTGAGCGCCGCCACATCGGAGCGCTCCACCGTACAGCCGCACCAGATGCGCAGGCCCGGTGGTGCGTCGCGATGGGTGGCGATGTCGTAGGCCGCGCCTTCCTTTTCGATCAGCGCCACCAGGTTCTTCACGAACGCCCATTGCGCATCGACCGACAGCGACGTGATCACCGGATCGACGATCCTCAGGCACACCGAGGTGTTCGAGCGTGTTGCCGCCTCTTCGGCGAGGTTGGCGATCCACGGGGTTCTCTCGGCCCAGTCATGGATCACCTTGGCGTTCGCATCCGCGCGCGCCATCAGACCCTTCAGCCCGCCGGCCGACTTCGCCCAGGCGAGCGTGTCGAGATAATCCTCCACGGCAAGCATCGAGGGCGTGTTGATGGTTTCGCCTTCGAAGATGCCGCGGTTGACCTTGCCGTCCTTCTTCATGCGGAAAATTTTCGGCAGCGGCCAAGGCGGGGTGTAGCTCTCCAGCCGCGCGACGGCGCGCGGCGAAAGGATCAGCATGCCGTGCGCGGCCTCGCCGCCGAGCGCCTTCTGCCACGAGAAGGTCACCACATCGAGCTTGGCCCAATCGAGCGGCTGCGCGAACGCCGCGGAGGTCGCGTCGCAGATCGTGATGCCCTCGCGGGTCGCGCTGATCCAGTCGGCATTCGGCACGCGCACGCCGGAGGTGGTGCCGTTCCAGGTGAATACGATGTCGGACTGGGGATCGACCTTGGACAGGTCCGGCAGCTTGCCGTAGGGCGCCTTGAGCAGCGTCACGTCCTTGAGCTTGAGCTGCTTGGCGACGTCGGTCACCCAGCCTTCGCCAAAGGATTCCCATGCGATCATGGTGACGGGCCGCGCGCCCAGCATCGACCACATCGCCATTTCGACCGCGCCGGTATCGGAGGCCGGCACGATGCCGATGAGATAGTCGGCGGGCACTTCGAGCACCGCGCGCGTGTCCTCGATGGCGCGCTTGAGCTTCGCCTTACCGCCCTTGGCGCGGTGCGAGCGGGCGAGAAATGCGTCCTTGAGGGCCTGGAGGGTCCAGCCGGGGCGCTTGGCGCAGGGGCCGGACGAAAAATGCGGCACTTGGGGCCGCGCAGCGGGCATCGCGATCATGATCTACCCTTCCAGATAGAAGCCTCTCGTTGGGGAGAGGTGTCCCGCCGCCGGACATAGGGAAGGGAGCAAGCGGCGTCAAGCAAGACGTATGCGCAAAATGCGAGCGGCGCGGGCTTGCACCCGCGCCGCCGTATTCAATTCCTTGATGACTGGAATTAGAACTTAAGCGCCGCGCCGACGCGCACATTGTGAATATGCGCATTGAGGCCTTGGAAGTCCGGGAATTGCACGTATTCGTACTCGGCGCGCGCGAACAGGTTGGCCATCAGGCAGAAGTCGACGCCGAGCCCGGCCGCATACCCGTAACCAAACTGATTGGTGAAGCTTTGGCTCACCGTGAACGGCGGCGGCACAAACGCGCCCGCCGGCGAGGCGGCGGTCGCGCTCGGCGTCACCACGACGTTGCGGTTGAGGTCCAGGCGCCCGACCGCGATGCCGAACGTGGCGTAAGGCATGAACATGCCGGCCGCCCAGCCGCCGCGCACGCGCAGCGTCCCGTAATCGATGATGCGCGCGGTCTCGGTGCCGGCGGCCGTGTAGGTGAGAACGTTGATCGCCGGCGCAAAGCTGCCGCTGATGCCGTTCGTCGCGCTGAGCGCTTTGTCCATCCAGTTGTAGGTCCCTTCGACGCCGATCACGGCGCCGTCCCACTGCTGCTGGTAGCCGACGAACCCGCCGAAATGCTTGCTGGTCGAGTCCACGCTGCCGAGCGGCGTCGCGGTGCGGCTGGTGACCGGCGTGCCGTCGAGCACGGCCGCGAGGTACGACGTGTTGTTGGTAAAATCGATGCCCGGGGCGCTCATGCCGACATGGCCGCCGATATAGAAGCCATCCCAGCGTGGGCCGCCGGGCGCGGCGATCACCGTGTTCGAGCCGCGCAAAAACGAATCGCCGAGATCGGCCGCCTGCGCTTCAAGCGCCGTTCCGACAATCGCTATTCCGCAAAGCAACCAACGCCGCATGGCCAAAGCCTTTCCTCACTGGACTTTCAAACGCTGCGGCGATCATCAGGCATTAACCTTAATGGACGGTTAGCCGCGCCCGGCATCCCCGCAAAACGAAAACGGCGCGGGGGATGCCCGCGCCGCCGTTCGTCCGTCAGGAGAGAAGCTTAGCCTTTGCGTACCAGCGGGGGCTGGTAGACCGGCTGCTGCTGTTCGGGCTGCAGCATCCAGCGCATGCCGAGCTTGATGTCGTGCGAGTCCATTTCGCGGAACGTGTAGAACGCCCGCGGCCCGGCGCCGGTGGAACATCCGCCGTTCGCGCAGTCGATGACGGAGGTCGCGACGTTGCCGAAGTTGAGATAGCGGTACGCCAGTTCCATCTTGAAGTTGCTGTTGACCGCGTAGGCGACGCCGGCGTGGACCGCCCAGGCGAACTTCCACTCGGCGAAGTCGTTGTTTGCCGCATAGCCGAAGCCGGTGGTGCCGTCGGAGATGAAGCCGACATCGGTGAAGCCGCTGATCGAGTGACGCGCGTAACCGACGCCGCCGCCGACGAACGGGGTGAGGCACATCCACGTGCCGAGATCGATATAGCCGTTGGCCATCAGGACGACGGCGGAATGATTGCCGTCGTACACGTCGAAGCAGCGGCCGCCCGGGCAGAACTCAGTGTAGCTGCCGATCGTCTTGAATTTGGCCTTCATGCGGTATTCGGCGGTGCCGTCGAAGCGCAGCCACGAATTCCACTGGAAGCCGATGCCGCCGCCGATGAACGCCGCATCGCCCATCTCGCGCTGATCGATGCGCCAGCTCGCCGGCCACACGAAGGCCTGGTTGGTCTTGGTGAAGTCGAATTCCTTGAAGCGTTGCGCGCCGACGCCGATGTCGCCACGCAGATACCAGCCGCCCATCTGCTCTTCGACTTGGGCCGGTGCGATCATGCGCGGCGCCTGCATGATCGGACCGAGATCGGCCGCTTGGGCCGAGGTAAAGGCCGCCGCGATCGCCGCGCCGGCAAACAAAGCAACTTTGAAACTGCGCATGACTCCATCCTCTACAAGTCAAGTGGACCGACGGACGCGGCCACACGGACGAACGATGGAGCGGATTAAGCCAGTCAAACTTTAAGCGCCGCTTAACGTTAAAACTTAACCCTGATTTTTCGTTGCTGGAATTTGCGAGAGCGTGTGGAGAGAGCGTGAGCTGTGGCACGATTGTCACGTTCCGGCGCGCAACCGTTAACGAAGTGCGGGCGCGCGTTAATGCCGCGGCGTGATTTTAACAGTTCCTTCACGCGGCATTAAGTGCGCGTTCAGATGTGCGGCGCGAATGCGGCGCGCAAAATATTTTCGCGATCCGCGGCGCGCGATTCGCGCAGCGTGCTCGGTGCCACCCTCCCCTGGAGGGGGAGGCGTAGGCGGCCTTCGGCCGCCGTTCTTTAAACGACGCCGATCCGAAGGATCGGCTATGGCGAACGAAAGTGAGCGTCGGGGTGGGGTGACTCTTCTCGCTTTAAGCTTCACCCCACCCCGGCTCGCAGCTCTGCTGCTCGC
>JAXDOA010000043.1:0-7689 GCA_034669125.1 Hyphomicrobiales bacterium | reverse complement strand
AAAAAGACCGGGACGACATTCGCTTTCGTTCCGTATCGCGGCTCGGGTCCTGGCCTGCAGGACCTGATCGGCGGGCAGATCGATCTCTACTTCGATCAGGTGTCGAACTCGCTTCCGCACATTCGCGGCGGCAAGATCAAGGCCTATGCTGTGGCCTCTGCATCGCGCCTTGCGGCGGCGCCCGAAATTCCGACCGTCGACGAGGCCGGACTTCCGGGTTTCTATATCTCGGTCTGGCACGCGATCTGGGTGCCCAAGGGTACGCCGAAGGACGTGATCGTCAAACTCAATGCGTCGATCGTCAGTGCCTTGCGTGATGCCGGCGTTCGCCAGCGGTTGGCTGACCTCGGGCAGGAGATCGTGCCCGACGACCAACAAACCCCCGACGCGCTCGGTGCCTATCAAAAAGCAGAAATCGAAAAATGGTGGCCGATCATCAAGGCGGAAAAGCTCACCGTTCAGTAAGTCGGGATGAGGGGGAGATGGTGATGGACGGCGAAGCGTTGCCACTGATCGACGTGCATCACCACTTCATCCCGCCATTCTACCTTGCCGAAAATCGCGATCGCATCGCACAGTCACGCGGGGGCCAGCTCAGCGCCGCGTGGCTGGAGTGGAGCCCAGAACGATCACTCGACGCCATGGATCAAAACAGCGTCGCAGTCTCGGTACTCTCGATGTCGACGCCGGGGGTATGGTTCGGGGACGCGCAGGCCGCGCGCGAGACCGCCCGCCGCAGCAACGAGTATGCGGCCGATCTCGTGCGAAGCCATCCGACGCGGTTCGGCCTTTTTGCAACGATCGCGCTTCCCGACACGGACGGTGCTCTCCGCGAGATCGAGTATGCGCTGGACGTGCTGCGAGCCGACGGCATCGCACTGCTGACCAGCTACGACGGCAAATGGCTTGGTCACAGGGACTACATGCCGGTCTTCGACGAATTGCATCGGCGCGACGCGGTCGTTTTCGTGCATCCGACCCCGCCGCCAAGTGTTCGAGCCCTGATCCCGGATGTGTCGCCGATGATCGCCGAAGTGCCGCAGGACACCGCTCGGGCGATCATCAATCTTCTCCTGACCGGAACGCTCTCACGCATGAGCGGCATCAGGTTCATCTTTCCACATGCGGGCGGGACGTTTCCGATGGTCGCGGGGCGATTGCATCAGTACGTATCGAAACCGGTGCTCGAAAGCCTGCCCCACGGCATCGAGCACGAACTTGGCCGACTCTATTTCGATATCGCCGGCACGGCTCATCGGCCGGCCCTCGCGGCGTTAAGGTGTCTGATTGCCGATACGCAGATTCTGTTCGGAAGCGACGAGCCCCATGTGTCGCTGACGGAGACGGTGCAGGGAATGGATCGGCTCGGTCTCCCGCCTGGCGCATGTGCGGCGATCAGGGGCGGCAACGTGCGGCGGCTCGTGCCACAACTCGGTCGACGGGACCGGCGCTAGGAAGTGTCCGCCCCTCCCTAACCCCCCGCACAAGCGGGGCGGGGAACAACAGCCGCTCAATACGCGAGCGGCAGAGTCCGCTTCGCGTTTCCGATTGTCCCCCGCGTCGTCATGATCGTCACATGCATCACTGGACCGATCGTGTAGAGGCGGTAGTCGTATTCCAGCGTGCTGCCGTCGCGCAGCGCAAGGTTCGCGACGCAGAGGACTTCCTCGTCGCTCCTGCTCACCTCTTTGATAAAATTGTAGTCGGAGGCGTTCACCTGGTTCGCTATGTTGAGGTCGGAGAGCGTGGTGCGTGATCGCTGCGAGCCGCAGGCCGGCAGTGTGTTGAAGTTGAGCATCGTATAAACAGTGTTCGCGACGAACGCTCCCATGCCGATGGAGAAGAAAGTGTACCCGAGCCAGCGCTTCCATCTCGGCTTGGCCTCGGCCGCCTCCACCACCGTGACGGCCTCGGCCGGCGCGATCGCGGCGCTGCCTGAATCCGGTGAGTTGAGGTCTTTCTCGGACGCCATGCCGCTCTCCCTGCGCCGTGCCCGCCGCAGGGTCGGTTTCCGCCGTGGCGTGACAATGCGCTGTCCGGGCGGCGCCTGCAAATCAGCTTCGCCTCCTACCTCCGCTCTCCGATCTCCACCTTGATCGCGCTCCCGTCGCGATAAATCCGGTAGTCGTACTCCAGCGTGCTGCCGTCGCGCAGCGCGAGGTTCGCGGTGCAGCGCACTTCGGTGTCGCTCTTCGCCGTTTGCTTGATGAAGTTGTAGGACGAGGCGTTCACCTGGGCCGCCTTGTTGAGGTCGGAGAGCGTGTCGCGCGTGCGCCTGTCGTCGCAGCCGGGCAGCGTGCCGATGTTGACGATCTTGTCGATCGCGCCCGCGCCGACCGCCAGCACCGTGATGGCGAGACAGGCATACAAGAACCAGCGCAGCCATCCGCGCTGGCCCTTGGCGGCCTGCGCGATCGCCACCGCGCCGATTGCGGAGGTTGTGTTGCCGCCGAAATCCGGCGCGTTGAGGTTCTGTTCCGGCATGCGTGTACCCCGGCGCGATCACGCGTCCGGCCGCACCGTAGTGGACGCCGAGGGCACGGCAAGGCGGCCTGCCCAAAAATCCGCCAGAAGAAATCAACATTGACGGTGCGCGCATTTGCCGCTTTTGTTGCCCCGGGGCGAGGCGACTGTGCTAGGCAAGGACAACACGCATGCAAAAAATGCGTGACTTGCCGCGTTTGCAGGGATTCTGGGAGGGGACTGCATGATCCGGGCGTTGATACGACTGCTGGGCGTGGCCGAAGCGCGCCGGACTGCTGGCGCTGCCGAGCCGCCGGCGGGCCCCGCGCACGCGTCGCACAGTCTCACGCGCCATCAATCCGATGTGATCTTCGGCATTGCGTTCATCGTGCTGGCCCTGCTCGGTCCGGTCTTCGGTCTCTTGTGGGGCAAGAGCAGTGGGCCGAACGGCTCGACGATCGCGGATGCGGTCCGCGCCGGCTGGTATTCCTTGCCGCTCGCGATCTTCGGCGTCATCGCGCTGTCGGTGCGCATCCGCAGCCCGCAGGATTATTACGGCGGGGCGATCCTCGCCGCGATGGCGCTGTTCGCGATCTGGGCCTCGAGCGACCTGCCCGGCATGCGCGGCTTCGCGTTCGGCCCGGGCACCGCGCCGCGCCTGTTCGCCTACATGCTGCTCGCCTTCGGCGTCGCGGTCGCGCTGGTCGGCCTGCTGACCGACGGTCCGCCGGGCGGGGACTACGCGTTCAGCGGCCCGCTCGGGGGCGCGGTGCTGATCGTCGCGCTCATTCCGATCACCTACTATTCCAACAAGATCGGCCGCTGGGTTCCGGGCGTGCCGCCGGATGTCATGGTCGCGGCGCTCGGCGCCGCTGTGGTGCTGGCGTTCGCATTCCTGCTGATGCGCGTTGCGCCGCGCGGCCCGCTGTTCATCACCGGTGCGACCTTGATATTCGCCATCACGGTGCGGCCGCTCGGCCTGGTGATCGCGAGCTTCGTCTCGCTTGTGGTGTCGGCCTACGCCACGGAAGAGTTCCGCTGGGTCGAGACGATCATCTGGGCCGCCGTGCTGACCCTGTTCTGCTCGCTGCTGTTCCCCTGGGGGCTCAATCTGCCGCTTCAACTCTGGCCACGGTTCTAGGGGAGCGGCATCATGGACCTGCTCGCAAATCTCGCGCTCGGCTTCGGGGTCGTCTTCCAGTTCGTCGATCTCAAGATCGCGTTCCTGAACATCACGATCCCGTTCCCGATGAACATCTTTCTCTGTTTCGTCGGCGCCATGGTCGGCACGCTGATCGGCGTGCTGCCGGGTATCGGGCCGCTCGCAACAATCGCGATGCTGCTGCCGATCACGTTCGGCCTGCCGCCGGTCGGCGCGCTGATCATGCTCGCCGGTATTTATTACGGCGCGCAGTATGGCGGCTCGACCACGTCGATCCTGATCAATATCCCGGGTGAATCCTCCTCGGTCGTCACCGCGCTCGACGGCCACCAGATGGCGAAGCAGGGCCGCGCCGGCCCCGCGCTGGCCATCGCGGCGATCGGCTCGTTCATCGCGGGCACGTTCTCCACCGTGCTGGTCGCGGCGCTTGGCGTGCCGCTCACCGCGGTCGCGCTGAAATTCGGCCCGGCGGAGTATTTCTCGCTGATGGTGCTCGGCCTCGTGTTCGCGGTGGTGCTCGCGCGCGGCTCCGTGCTCAAGGCGCTCGCCATGATCATGATGGGGCTGCTGATGTCGACGGTCGGCTCCGACATCGAGACCGGCCAGTCGCGCATGGCGTTCGACATCCCCGAGCTTGCCGACGGCATCGGCTTCGTCGTCGTCGCCATGGGCGTGTTCGGCTACGCCGAGATCATGCGCAACCTGGAAACGACCGAGAGCCGCGAGATCGTGCAGGCCAAGGTCACCGGCCTGATGCCGACCATGAAAGATCTCAAGGATTCCTCGGGCGCCATCGCCCGCGGCACCATTCTCGGCTCGATCCTCGGCATTCTGCCGGGCGGGGGCGCCGTCATTGCGGCGTTCGCCGCCTACACGTTCGAAAAGAAAATGTCGCGGACGCCGGAGCGCTTCGGCCACGGCGCGATCGAGGGCGTGGCGGCGCCGGAAAGCGCCAACAATGCCGCCGCGCAGACCTCGTTCATCCCGTTGCTCACCCTCGGCATCCCGCCCAACGCCGTGATGGCGCTGATGGTCGGCGCCATGACGATCCACGGCATCGTGCCGGGCCCGCAGGTGATGACCAAACAGCCGGAGCTGTTCTGGGGCCTGATCGCCTCGATGTGGATCGGCAACCTAATGCTGGTCGTCATCAACCTGCCGCTGGTCGGCTTGTGGGTACGGCTGTTGCGCGTGCCCTACCGCATGCTGTTCCCGGCGATCCTGATCTTCTGCGCGATCGGTGTTTACTCGATCAACAACGCGCCGGCCGACGCCGTGATGGTCGCGGCATTCGGGCTGGTCGGCTACTGGCTGGTCAAGCACGACTTCGAGCCGGCGCCGATGCTGCTCGGCTTCGTGCTCGGCCCGCTGATGGAGGAGAACCTGCGCCGCGCCATGCTGATCGCGCGCGGCGACCCGAGCACGTTCCTGACGCGGCCGATCTCCGGCGTGCTGCTCGCGCTCGCCATGCTGCTGCTGGTGCTGGCGCTGTTGCCGATGATCCGCAAGAAGCGCGACGAGGTGTTCGTCGAGGAGTCCACCTGAGCTGATCCCCGAAAAAGCCTGCCCCGGATTTAGTCCGGGGTGGGGCCCGGTTTTCGGACAAGGATCATGCTCGAACGGTAAGAGCCGCGACGATCCGTCCATTGGTGCGCGGCGGGCAGCATGGTAGCTGCCCGTCTGCGTTTTGGCACCAGAAGCTGCCCCAAGGGAGTAACGCCATGACGACAAGAATCCGCTTTGGCGGTCTGCTCGCCGCGTTGATTTTCGCAGCGATTTCATCGGCCAACGCGCAGGATTACCCGGCCAAGCCCATCACGCTGATCGTGCCGTTCGCGGCCGGCGGCCCGACCGACGTGATCTCGCGCATCATCGGCGAGCACATGTCGCGCACGCTCGGCCAGCAGTTCGTGATCGAAAACGCGCTCGGCGCCGGCGGCACCACCGCGTCGACCCGCGCCAAGCGCGCAGCGCCCGACGGCTACACGCTGATCACCGGCCACATGGGCACGCACGCGGCCTCGGTCGCGCTTTACCCGAAGCTGCAATACGACCCGCGCACGGATTTCGAGCCGATCGGCATGATCGCCGGCACACCGATCCTGGTGCTCGCCAAGAAGGATTTCCCCGCCAAGGACCTGAAGGAATTCGTCGCCTACGTGAAGGCGAACGAGAAGACGCTCAACAACGCGCATGCGGGCGTGGGCTCGGTGTCGTTCACCACCTGCCTCCTGCTCAACTCGATCATGGGCGTGAAGCCGACCACGATCCCGTTCAACGGCACCGGCCCGTCGATGAACGCGCTGGTCGGCGGGCAGGTCGACTACATGTGCGACCAGATCGTCAACGCGGTGCCGCAGGTGAAGGGCGGCACCATCAAGGCGTATGCGATCGCGACGGCGGAGCGCAATCCCTCGCTGCCCGACGTGCCGACCACCAAGGAGGCGGGCCTGCCCGAATACGAGGCTTCGGCCTGGAACGCGCTGTTCGCCCCCAAGGGCACGCCCAAGGCGGTGGTCGACAAGCTGACCGATGCGCTTTCGAAGGCACTCGACGACGAGGCCGTGCGCAAGCGCCTGCTCGATCTCGGCAGCGACATCCCGGACGGCCCGCGCCGCGGCCCCGCGACGCTCTCCGCGCTGGTCAAGAGCGAAGTCGACAAGTGGGGCAAGGTGATCAAGGAGGCGGGCGCGGAGGTGAATTGAGGGGGGCTGAGGTCGCTTGCGCACTCCGTCTGCCGTTCACAATTAGGCTTGTGCCGCTTCGCCGCCGCGCCGCGCGGCGCTAATGTGGCGGACGAATCGTCCGGATGCCCCGCCATGCGCCAATACCTCGACCTGATGGAACGGATCCTCCGCGAAGGCGTGGAAAAGCGCGACCGCACCGGCACCGGCACGCTCTCGGTGTTCGGCCATCAGATGCGCTTCGACCTGGTCGAGGGCTTTCCGCTGGTGACGACCAAGAAGCTGCACCTGAAATCGATCATCCACGAGCTGCTCTGGGTCCTCGCCGGCGACACCAACATCAAGTACCTGAACGATCACGGCGTGCGCATCTGGGACGAATGGGCCGACGAACGCGGCGATCTCGGGCCGGTCTACGGCTCGCAATGGCGCTCATGGCCGGCGGCGGATGGCGCGGCGATCGACCAGATCGCGCACGTGGTCGAAATGATCCGCAAAAATCCGGACTCGCGCCGGCTGATCGTCACGGCGTGGAATCCGGCCGAGGTGGACAAGATGGCGCTGCCGCCGTGCCACTGCCTGTTCCAGTTCTACGTGGCGGATGGGCGGCTCTCCTGCCAGCTCTATCAGCGCTCGGCCGATACGTTCATCGGCGTGCCGTTCAACATCGCGTCCTATGCGCTGCTGACCCTGATGGTCGCTCAGGTGACCGGACTGAAGCCGGGCGAGTTCATCCACACGCTCGGCGACGCGCATCTCTATCTCAATCATCTTGAGCAGGCGCATTTGCAGCTCTCGCGCGCGCCCAGGCCGTTGCCCGTCATGAAGCTCAATCCCGCCGTGAAGGATTTGTCCGCGTTCCGCTACGAGGACTTCACGCTCGAAGGCTACGCGCCGCATCCGCATATCAAGGCCGAGGTGGCGGTGTGACGTTGACGATCCGCGCCGCGCGTCCGGGCGAGGCCTCGCTCGTGCTGGCGTTCGTGCGCGAACTTGCCGAATACGAAAAGCTCTCGCACACGGTGGTGGCGACCGAGGCGATCCTGAACGACGTGCTGTTCGCCGATCGGCCGCGGGTGTTCTGCGAATTCGCCGAATGGGACGGCGAGGTGGTCGGCTTCGCGGTTTGGCTGCTCGACTATTCGACCTTCACGGGCCGTCACGGCATCTATCTGGAGGACCTGTTCGTCTGGCCCGCCCATCGCGGCAAGGGGATCGGCAAGGCGCTGATGATCCATCTGGCGCGGGAGTGCGTGGCGCGCGGCGCCACGAACTTCCAGTGGTCGGTACTCAACTGGAATAAGCCCTCGATCGATTTCTACAAATCGCTCGGCGCGGCGCCGCTCGACGCGTGGACCATCTACCGCGTGAGCGACGATG
>JAXDOA010000042.1:0-16080 GCA_034669125.1 Hyphomicrobiales bacterium | reverse complement strand
ACGTTGTGGCGTTCGGAGCGGCCGCGTGTTCGGGCTCCGGCGCGGGGTGGTCGCGCACGATCAGAATTCTATCGGCAATCGCGCGCTGCCGCCGCGCATCGTCCTTGGCGTTCTCGACCACGATTGCACCGGACAATCCGAGCAGCGTCTGCGCTTCGCTCTCGCCATGAAAGTGCGTGTGATACCAGTAGAGCCCCGTCGGGTGATCATCCGGTACGGCGATCTCGTAAGCGCTCTGGCAGGCACCCGGCGACGCCCGCCCTTCGGGCGTGAAGTACGTGCTGACGACATCATCTCCAGGCGCGGTGGATGGACCGCACGGCACCGCCCTCACCTCCAGCCCATGGAAATGCAAATTGGTATTGCCGGTCGGCTCATGATAGGCGCCGGACACAACGCCGAAGTATCCCGGCGTGCCGGGAACGCCGGGAAAGTCGGTGGCGTGGCCGGGTGGTGTCATCTTTCGCAGAACTGACGCATCATTGATGCGATTGAACAAGCGGACGCGGAGAATCTCACCGGGGCGTACGCGAATCGTCGGCGCTGTCCCCACCCGATCGTCGTTGGTGCGATCGACAAAACAAAGCCGATTCCCATCCTGACGCGCTTCAAGCTCGATGGTCTGAATTCTCCCGATCACGCGGGCGATTTCAGGCGGATTCTCGAGCACCGTCGGTGGGGGGCCGCACCCCGATGACATCGGCATCGGAGGTGCTGCAGAACCGCTCGACGGCCACGCGGCCAGTCCCAACAGCAGCATGAAGGAGATCGCGCGCATCGCCTATCCTTTGGCAGGACGCGACCGCCGCCTCAGGCGGCGATGCTGCGCGCGGGCGGCGCCATGAATTCCGGGCCGACCGGCTCGGTAATTGTCTCGCGCAGGATGCGATCGATCTCGGCCTTGGCCGAGGCATCGAGCTGCCAACCTGTCACCTCGTCGACCGGCTGCAATTGATGAGGATGACGGGCGCCCCATAGTGCCGTGGTGATGCCTTGATCGAGCATCCAGCGCACCGCGAGGTGAATCACGCGTTTGCCGAAGCGTTGAGCGAGTTGATCGAGCCGTTGGACCGCCGCGAGATACTGCGCGAACCGAGGCTCACGGAATTTCGGATCGCTGCGCCGCAGATCGTCGCCGTCGAACACGGTGTCGGGCCGCATGCGTCCGGACAGCAGGCCGCGGCACAGCGCGCCATACCCCAACATGGCAATTCTGTTTTTCGCGCAGTAAGGCAGCAAGTCGGCTTCGATTCCGCGCTCGAACAGATTGTAGGGCGGCTGCAGCACATGCAGCGGGGCGACGCGGCGGAACCGGTCCATCTGGGCGATCGAGAAATTGCTCACCCCGATGGCGCGGATCCATCCCCGCCGGAACAGCGTGAGCATCGCGTCCGCGGTTTCCTCGATCGGCGTCAACGGATCGGGCCAGTGGACCTGGTAGATGTCGATGTAATCGGTGCGAAGCCTGCGCAGCGAGTCGGCGACCTCCTGCATGATGCGGGCGCGGCTGGCATTGCGGAATACCTTTCCGCTTTGCCACTCGAGGCCGGTCTTGGTGGCAATGACGACGCGCGAGCGCAGCTTGGCCTCGGCGATTGCCTTGCCGACAATTTCCTCGGAACGGCCGAAGCCATAGACCGGCGCCGTGTCGATCACATTGATGCCGTGGTCGACCGCGGCGCGGATCGTTGCGACCGATTCCGCCTCATCGGTTCCGCCCCACATCCATCCGCCGATCGCCCAGGTGCCGATTGCGACGCGAGACACCTTGAGCGACGTTCCGGGGATCTCGGCAAGGTCCATGCTGGTTTTGAATGTGCCGGCGTGAATGGTCATGATCCTTTTCCTTGCGCGCTCGCAGTCTCGAATTGTGCGGCTGGTGTGACGAGGTGCAGCCCCGCTTCCTCGGCGGCGATCAGGCCGAGCGCCGTCCAATCGAGCTCCGCATAGCCGCGTGCGATTCCGGTAATCAGGCGATCGCGCACCACGCCGACCGATGGCATCGGAGCGTTTGCGCGCTCACCTTCGGCCAGTGTCAGGCGCACATCCTTGAGCGCCAGTGGAATGACGAAGCCCGCCGCATAGCTCTGCGCGAGGATTTTGTCGCCGTAGATTCGATGCGCCCGCCCGCCGAACATCGTGCCTGTCATGATGTCGACGAACGGCTTTGGATCGAACCCTCGTTTCAGCAGCAGTGCGACGGCTTCGCCGAGCATTTCCAGCGCGGTTGCGGTCATCATGTTGCCGAGCAACTTGACGAGGTTCGCGTATGCGGGTTCGGGGCCGAGCACGAAGGTCCGTTGCCCGATGCGGTCGAGCAGCGGCTTGCAACGCTCGACATCGGCCGACGCGCCGGCCGTGATAATGAACAGCTCACGCGCCGCGGCCGCGGCGGGATTTCCGAAGACCGGCGCCGCCACGTAACCGTGCCCATGGCGCGCGTGTTCGCGCGCGAGGTCAGAGGCGGCAGCCGTACTGATCGTGCTCATTGAGAGATGGATCGCGCCCTGCATCAATCCGGCGGCAAGGCCGCCGATGCCGAGATCGGCCCGCCCGAAAACAACCTCGCGAACGGCGGCATCGTCCGGGAGCATGCTGATGACGATGTCGCAGTCGAACAGATGAGTGAAATCGGTCGTGGGTTGGATACCGAACGCCATGAGACTGTCGAAACGATCCGGACGGCGGACATAGGCAATCACCCGATATCCAGCTGCGGACAGATTCGCCGCCATGGCGCTTCCCATGTGACCCAGTCCGACGAAGCCAACCTTTCGCACGGGCGTGTCGCGGCTTGATCCGTCGCCCTTTCGCTGCTCGCTGGAGGCGGCTTGAGGCATTGCGAAACCACTCGATTCGCTTTTGAACATGAGGCGGTCCTGCCTGGATACGGGTGCACCGTGCACGGATCGAGGGACCCGGCGGCGTACTGCGTGATCTAGCGATCACCCAAAGCCGCGCTTGTCGCGGCTTGTTGCGCCTGAAGCGATCTTGCTGAGTAAAACAGTCGCACGCGGCCTAAACGGGAAACAGCCGGCGCGGGCCGGCTGTCTTCTGGCTAACCCGGTGTAGGCACCGGGTCTGCTCGTGCTTGTGTGCGGCGATTACCAGCCGCCGCCGCGAGACTGCGCCCAATCCTGGCCGTAGCTGGTGTCGCCCTGATTGCCGGGAACGTTACGATTGTACTGCGGAGCGACTTGTCCGTAGTCGAAGGTCGCCTCCGGCTGGCTCAGCTGCACCGGCGCGGACTGGAGCATGCCGTCCGCAATCCGTTCACCGATCGGATCAGCGTAGGCCGGATAGCGGTTGGCAAGGTTCGGGTCGAAATCCTGCGCCAGCGCGACGGTGCTGGTCACAGCAACAAGGGTCGCAGCGAGTGCGATCTTGGTTTTGGTAAACATGGTTCAACTCCTCGAAGTGAAATGTACGGTTCATTTTTTTGAAGTCGTGTTCTTGCGACTCCGTTGCCGAGACTGCGTGTCCCAGCGATAGACAACAGGTGGGAGCGAGACGGCGAATTCCCAATCACGAGCGCTCGCGTGCGATCACGAAAAACATGAATGAGTTGTGATCGCGCGCGGCGATTTTGCTCGCGAGGCGCAACATGCAAATCACCTCGGCAAGATTGCACCAGCCGGAGCAAGAACGGTGAACAGCCAACGCGGACATCGGCGCCGGATCGCCGAAAGTCTAACTGTGGGCCAGGAGCGGAGCTCCGCCATTGCAGTATTGAGCGCACTCCGAAACGTGATCTAATGCCCGCCGGGGTCCGAAAAGGCTCAATGGCTCGCGCGGAATTTCCTCCTTCAGACAGGGAACTGTCATGGCCCATCTTGATCGGCGCAATTTCTTGAAGACTTCGGGTGCGGCAGCAGCCACCGCTGTCCTCAGCGTTGATGCGCACAGCTAGGCAAGGCCCGTTGTCAACATGCAGCTCGGCTGGCTCCTCTCGGGGAACCAGATCGGCGAGGTGTGCGCCAAGTCTCTTGGCTACTATGAGCAGGAAGGCATCGAGATGCGCTTCCAGGCCGGTGGCCCGAACATCGATGGTGTGGCGGTGGTCGCGGCCGAGCGCTTCGAGGTCGGGCAGGTCTCGTCCAGCCCGTCGTTGATGCTAGCCGCCTCGCAGGATATCCCCGTCGTGTGCTTTGCGGCCGGCGCCCAGGAGCATCCGTACGCGTTCTTTTCGCTGAAGAAGATCCGATCCGCGAGCCGAAAGACCTCATCGGCAAGAAGGTGGGCATCCAGGCGACCGGCATCATCCTGTTGCGCGCGCTGCTCGCCAAGAACAAGATTCCCGAGAAAGACGTACAGATCGTCACCATCGGCGCCGACATGTCGCCCGTGCTCACCGGCCAGGTCGACTGCGTCACCGGTTGGCTGACGAACACCAGCGCCATGAAGGTGCTCGGCGCCGATATGGTCTCGATGCGGCTGTGGGATACCGGCGTGAAACTCTATGCGCTGCCGTATTACGCGACCGCCAACACCATCAAGACGCGCGGCGACGTTCTGAGGAAATATCTGCGCGCCTCGGCGAAAGGCTGGGCCGCTCGACGGCGGCATGACGCTGCTGCAGCGCCAAGTGCCGTTTCATCTCGCGATGGGCGTGCTGCTCACCGGCAAACGCATCTCGGCGGCGGAAGCGTTTCGCATCGGCCTCGTCAACGAAGTGGCGCCGCACGCCGAACTCGACGTCGCAGTCGCGCGCTGGGTCGAGGATGTGCTCGCCTGTGCGCCGCTGTCGGTGCGCGCGATCAAGCAGGTGGTGCGCCGCACCGCGCAATTGTCCGCCGCGGAGGCGCGCGATCAGCTTCTGCCGGCGCTCGCTGAGGCCTTGCGGTCGGAGGACGCACAGGAGGGCGTACGCGCCTTCATCGAGAAACGAAAACCGGTTTGGCAGGGAAAATGACTTACGTCATCACCGATGCCTGCATCGACGTGAAAGACAAGACCTGTCTCGATGCTTGCCCGGTCGACTGCATCTATGAAGGTGGGCGCACGCTCTATATCCAGCCGGACGAATGCATCGATTGCGGGCTGTGCGAGACCGTATGCCCGGTGGCGGCAATCCATGCGGACGACCGGCTCCCCGAGGAGCTCAAGCCCTTGATCGCGATCAATGCGGAATTCTTCGGCCCCGCGGTGACCGGCTGGGGCCGGCCGGGCGGCGCGGATCTCAAACATACAACAGCACTTGATCACACGACGGTGTCTGCCTGGCCGAAAGGACCTCAACGCTAGCGATCGGGCAGGAACCGCCTCAATACAGCTCCATCAGGCGCGTGTTGTCGGACAATTCTCCCGGGACAGTGTCGAGGATGACCTGCCCGGCCTTCATCACAACCACCCGGTCGGAAATCTTCAGGGCCTCGCGCACATTCTGCTCGACCAGGATCACCCCCATGTTGTTCTCGCGCTGGAGCGACCGAATCGGCTGCAGCAAATCCTGGAATAATTTCGGCGCAAGCCCGATCGAAGGTTCGTCCAGCATCAGGCAACGCGGCTGCGACAACAGTGTGCGGCCGATCGAAACCATCTGCTGCTGGCCGCCCGACAGAAACCCGGCGCGCTTGCCGTAGAACGCCTTGATCGGCGGCAGCAGGCTCATCACCCAGTCGATCCGCGCGGCGCGCTCGCCCGCCGCGATACCGCCGGACCACAGCGCGAGATCGAAGATTTCGGCGACCGTCAGCCCGGGGAAAATGCCACGCCCCTCGGGCATCAGCGCAATGCCATGCGCGGCAAGCACGCGCGGCACGTGATGGGCGAGTTCCTTGCCGTCGACGAGGATTTTCCCCGAAACCGGACGGGTCAGGCCGAACAGCGAGCGCATCAGCGTCGACTTGCCGGCGCCGTTGTGCCCGATCACGCAGAGTACCTCGCCAGCGCGCACCTCAATCGAGACACCGCTTAAGACCGGCCGCCCGCCGTAGCCGGCGACGAGAGACTGCGCCTGGAGAACGGGAGCAGCGGTCATTGTGCGCGCTCGCCGAAATAGATCGCCGCGAGTGCCGGATCGGACAGGATCGTCTTCGGGTCCCCTTCGGCGAGCAGTTTGCCCTGATCGAGGAACGCAATGCGGTCGGAAATGCTCTGCACAATGTCGAGATTGTGCTCGATGATACAGATCGTGACGCCCGATGTCACTTCGTTGCGCAGCACGGTGAGGAAGCGGTCGTAGGAGCTGCGATCGAGGCCGGAGGCCGGCTCGTCAAGCAGCCACAGCCGCGCGCCCGATGCCATGATGCGCGCGATCGAGAGAAACTTCCGCTCCGCATACGAGAGATCGACCGCCCGCGTGTCGCGGCGGGGTTGAAGTTGCGTTGCATCGAGCGCGCGCTCGATGCGCTCGGTCCGTGCGGCCTTCGCGGCGCCCCCACCGGTCTGCCAAAGCCACGACCCGGACTCCGTCGCGGTGGTGACGTTCTCCAGCACCGTCATGTGCGAGAACAGCTTGAGGTCCTGAAACGTGCGCCCAATGCCGAGCCGCGCGACCTTCCAGTGCGGAAGCCCGAGAATGCTCTTGCCGAGAAACGTCACCGAGCCCTGGTCCGGCACGAGATGTCCCGTCATGGCGTTGAACAACGTTGTCTTGCCGGCGCCGTTCGGCCCGACCAACGTGGTGACGATGCCGGCGCGCAACGCGAACGAGACATCGTTCACGGCCTTCAGGCCGCCGAAGGTCTTGCTGATGTTGTCGGCTTGGAACAGGATCTCGCCGCTCATGGCTCGCCCCGCTTCTGCTGATCCGACCCGTAGCCCCACAGACCCGAGGGCCTAAAGATCATCAGCAGCACCATGGCGAGGCCGTAGATCATCTGCTGGATCGAGCCGATTTCAGTTGGCGGCAGATACGGCAGGTACGTCAGCAGCGCCGGCAGCAGCAGCACGATCACCGCTCCAATGACGGGACCGAGCAGGGTGGCGGTGCCGCCGATGATCACCATCGCGATGATCTGCACCGAGACTTCGAGGACAAAACTCTCGACGTTGATGAAGCTAAGATAAAAGGTAAACAGCGAGCCCGCGACCGCTGCGAACGACGACGACACCACGACCGCGAGCGTCTTCAGGAGCGCCACGTTCTTGCCGAGCGCGGAGGCCGCCGTCTCGTCGTCGCGGATCGCCTTCAGGTTGCGGCCGAAGCTCGAGCGCACCAGCGCGCGCATGACGAGCAGGATCACGGCCAGGCACGCGAGCGTCAGGCCGAGGAACAGCACCGGGTCGCCGACGTCGAAGCCGAACAGCCGCGCGGGCGGAATGCCGATCAGCCCGCCGATGCCGCCGGTGACGGACTTCCACTCCGAGAAGACCGTGACGGCGAGCATCTGCAACCCGAGCGAGGCGGCGACGAAGTATTCGCCGCGGACTCGCAGCGCCGGCAGCGCGAGCGCCAGGGAAATCACGCCGCTGATGACCATGCCGGCGGCCGTCGCGACGGTGAAGTCCGCACCGAACTTCATGGCGGCGATCGCCGCCGTATAGGCGCCGATCCCGAAGAAGATCGCGTGCGCAAGCGAAAAGATCCCCGCGTAACCGAGGATGAAGTTCAGGGTCACCGCGAGGATCGCGTTGATGCCGATCAGGATCGCCAGGCTGATGATGTAGGTGACCATGGCGCGGTCACTTCGCCGCCGTCGGGCTGCCGAAGAAGCCCGATGGACGGAAGACGATGAACGCGAACAGCACGATGAACGTGACCGCCTCGCTCCATTGCGGGTCGAGCTTCCAGTAGGCGAGATTTTCGGCGAGCCCGAGCAGCAACCCGCCGCATGCCGCGCCGCGCACGCTGCCGATGCCGCCGACGATCGTCGCCGCCAAGCTCACAAGCATCACATGCGTGCCGATGGCGGGATTGAGCCCCGCGGTCATTGCGGTGAAGATCGCGCCCGGCACGACCACCGCAGAGCCGATCACGAACGCCCATTGCGCGACCCTGCCGGGATCGAGGCCGAACACACGCACGAGGTCGGGATTTTCCGAGAGTGCCCGCATCGCGATGCCGATATGCGTGCGGCTCAGGAAATAGTTCAGCGCCCAGAACACAACGATCGCGACCACGATCGAGATTGCGGCAATCGGCGCGACGAACAGCCCGTCCATGATCTCGATGCTGCGGCTCAGCGGCGTCGTCACGGTTTCCATGCCGCGGCCCGCAACCGTGCCGATCAGGTTCTGGATGACGAGCGACACGCCGAATGCCGCGATGAACACCGTGAAGAACGACGCCTCATGGCGCTGGATCGGCCGATAGATGAAGCGTTCCATGAAGAGCCCGAATACCGCCGCGGCGACCACCGCCGCGAGCGTCGCGACCGGCCACGGCACTGCGAGCTTCGAGGCGAGCCACCAGTAGATGTAGCCGCTAATTGCGAAGGCCGAGCCGTGCGCAACGTGGAAGATTTTCGTCGAGCCGAAGATCAGCGAGAAACCAACTGCAGTCAGCGCGTAGATCGCACCGAGCTGCAGCCCGTTCACAAAGAGCTGAAGAAATACCATGACGGCTGACGGCGCGGCCCGCGATTACTTAACGAGTTTGCCCGTTCCCGTGCCGTCGATTTCGCGAATCTGAACCGGCGCCGACACGGTGCCGTTCTGCTGGAAGGTCATCTTGCCACCGACAAGGTCGAATGTCGGGCTGGCGCGGCGCTGCTCCAAAAGATTGGTGCCGGTGATTGGCTTGCCGGCCTTCTCCAGTTGCTGCGCCAGAATGCCGAACACCATGATGGCGTTGTAGTAGTTCGCCACATATGCGTTCGCTTCCTTGCCGCTCACGTCCTTGTACTCCTTGGCGACGCGCTGGCCGAGCGCACTCGCGGTGAAGTCGGCGGATTGCGTCGTGTACCAGGCGCCTTTCGCCTCGGGCAGCTCGGCGATCGAGGGCGTCGACATCGCCGAATAACTCATCAGTTGCTGCGTGACGCCGTTGTCGCGCAACTGCTTGATAATCTGGTTCACCTGTGTGCCAAACGACGCGATGTAGATCGCGTCGGGCTTGAGCTGGCGCACGTTGGCGGCGATCGAAGCGAACTGCTGCGTGGCGCGCTGGACCTGCAACTCGCCGACCAACGTTCCACCCGCCTTCGGCACCTCGGCGCGCAGCACCTTCTGGACCGCCTCGCCGAGCGGATCGTCGACGAAGATCAGCACGATGTTCTTCAGGCCCTTCTCCTTCACGACGAAGGGGATCAGAACCTCCGCCTCGAAATTGACGAGCGGGATCACGTTCCAGAAGTAGTCGCCAAGCTCGGCGAGGTCGGGGCCGACGGCGCCGCCGTTGATGCTGACGACCTTGGCGCGGTCGCCGATCGGCGCGATCGCCTTGGAAACGGCCGTGTAGGCGGAGAGGACGTACGGCACTTTGGTGACACTGACGAGCTTGTTCATCGCCACGACGCCGCCCTGCGGTGTCGCCTGGCTGTCCTCGATCGCAAGCTCGAGGGGCTTCGACAGCATCTTGTCGGCATTGATGTGCTTCACGGCGACGCTGGCGGCCCGCGAGAAGATTTCGCCGAGCTCGGCGTTCGGGCCGCTCATCGGCAGGTTGGCGCCGACCTTGATGGTGTCCTGAGCCGATGCGCCGCCGGGTGCGCCAAAGCACATAAGCGTGCCGATAATTGCGGCAGCAATCCGCGACTTGAGCATTCCAGTCCTCCCGTGGTGCGCCGAACGCGCACGCGATCTTTTCGTGGTTGTTACGGCCAACGATCCGACGAACGCGAGCGCTTGTCCATGGGCTTGATCGATTGGCGCGGAAAACGTGTTTCCTACGAGCAATCCCCGGCGCTCAATAGGAAAATACGTCTAGGTTGCGGAGCTTCATTTGATCGCTCCTGCCGTCATGCCCTTGATGGTCTTCTCGGAGAACAACGCATAGAAGATGACGACGGGGATAATCGAGATCATCGCACGGTCGCAACCATCCCGATGTCGGAGAACTGGTCGCCCCTGCTTCCAACGTTATCGCTTGCCGCCGCGCCGGCGCCATGTGCGCTCGATCAACCCGGAAATCCCCGCCGGGTATGACCGCATCACGACGATCACGATGGCGGCGAACAGCACCAGGCTCCATTCGCCGTACGCCTGCAGATAGGTGGACAGGAAATTGATCGGCGGCGCGGCGAGGACCGGTCCGAGGAAATATCCCATCCCGCCGATGACGACGATGATGACGATCCTTGCCATTTCGCTGAAGTCGACGATGGCCGGCGTCAGCGTCAGCACGTAATGCGCGTAGAGGACGCCACCGAGGCCCGCCATTGCACTCGACAGCGTGAAGGCGAACAGTTTCACCCGTGTCGTATCGACGCCGAGCGACTCGGCGCGCAACTGGTCGTCCTTGACGGCGCGCATGAAGTAGCCGATCGGCGAGCGCAGGATCACGTGCGTGAGCAGCACGCACAGCGCGGCGACAGCGACGAATGTGTAGTAGTAGTTGATCGGCCGCACATTGCCGTAGAGCGACGGCACGCTCAATCCCAGATCGCCGCGCGTGAACTCGTAGGCCGCGGTGAGCACGATGCGGTAGGTTTCGGCGAACGCCCAGGTGGCGATCGAGAGATAAATGGTGCGCATGCGCAAGACCAGGCGGCCAAGCAGATAGCCCGCGAGCGCGGCAGTGAGGACGCCCGCCGGGATGCTGACGATGAGCGGTACCTTCAGGTGGTAGACCAGAAGGCCCGACGTGTAGGCGCCGACGGCCGCAAAGGCGTGCTGCGCGAGCGAGAACTGGCCCGTGAAGCCGGCAAGCAGATTCCAGCTCACCGCGAGGATCACGTAGTAGGCGCCGATGGTGAGCACGTGCAGGACAAATTCGCCGGTGACCAATGGAACGGCGGCGAGCGGCAGGCCGACCGCGACCGCGACGAGCGCGACCCGCCGCCACTCGACGAAGGCGCCCCATTCCTTGGTCAGCCCAGCAGACATTCCTGTATCAGTGCCCGAATGCGCGCGTTGTCGAATTCTCGGCCCGGTCCTTCCACCTTCACCCGGCCGAGGTTGAGAAGATAGAGATGATCGGCGAGCGGAAGCGCCTGTTCGACGTTCTGCTCGACGAGCAGGATCGCAACCCCGCTCGACGTCTTCGCCGTCAGCAGGATGTCGTAGACCTGCTCGACCAGATTGGGAGCAAGCCCCGCGGTTGGCTCGTCGACCAGCAGAAGAGTCGGTTCGGTCATCAACTCGCGTGCAACCGAGAGCATGCGGCCCTGGCCGCCGGAGAGTTCGCCCGCGCGGGCTCGCCGTTTATCCGCAAGCGCCGGAAACGTCGCATAGACACGTTCGAGTTGGCGGCGCAGGCGCTCGCTGTCGCGGCGGAATATCCATGCGCCCATGTGCAGGTTCTCTTCCACCGTGAGCCCGGGGAAGCTGTTGATGTCCTGCGTCACGTAGCTGATGCCGGCGGCTTTCAGGTCGCTCGGCCGCAGTCCGGCGGTTGCGCGCTCGCGAAACGTAATGGCGCCTTGGTTGGGTGTCAGGAACGCGAACACCGTCCGCAGGAGGGTCGACTTGCCGGCACCGTTCGGTCCGATCACCAGCGTGATCTCGTTGGAATGCACCGCGATGCTGATGCCGCGCAGGATGTCGACGCCGGGCAGATAGCCGGCGTGAACGTCCGCAACGGTAAGCAGCGGGACGGTCATTGGAACGATCGCCCGAGATAGGCCGTGATGACGTCCTCGCGCCGCGCGATTTCGTCGAGCGGTCCTTCGGCCGCAACCCGCCCGGCGATCATGATGGTCACCTGCGGGCAAATGCGCCGGATGATCTCCATCTCATGACTGACGATAAGAAACGCCGCACCGTGCGTGCGGTTTTCGTGGAGGATCAGGTCGATCAGCGTATCCTTGACGACGGGATTGATGCCGGCGAAGGGCTCGTCGAGGACGTGCACGCGCACGTCCGGAATCATGAATCCCGCGCAAGCTTGAAGCAGCATTCGCTGGCCACCGGAAAGCGACTTTGCGAGGTCGTGCGTCATCAGCTCCAGCGTCGAAAGCTTCAGCAACTCGCTCGCGCGCGCCAGTGCACCGGCCGTCCCGTGCGTGCGGTTGCTCGCAAAGTAGGGGACCATCAGGTTCTCGTGTACCGTGAGATTGCCGAACACGCGCGCGACCTGGAAGGAACGCACCAGCCCGCGCTCCGCAATCGCGTGGGCGCCGAGGCCCGTGATCGGCGCACCGCCGAGCTTCACTTCGCCCGCGTCTGGCCGCTCGATGCCGGTGACGACATTGACGAACGTCGTCTTGCCGGCGCCGTTCGGGCCGATCAGCCCGCGGATTTCGCCGGCCGCGAGCCGCATCGCGACGCCGTCATTGGCGACAAGCCCGCCGTACCGCTTGGTCAGGCCCTCCGTGACGAGCAGATCGGCCATCAGGCCTCCCGTCCGCGTTCTCCGAACAGGCCGTAGGGGCGCACCAACAGCACCAACAACACCAACAGAAAACCATAGGCGTTCTGATAGGACGAGGAGATGAAGCCGGCGCCGAGGCTCTCCACGACGCCGAGCAGGAGCCCGCCGATGAGCGCCCCCGGGATCGAGCCGAGGCCGCCGATCACGATGATCTCGAAGCCTTTCACCGTCGCGACTGCGCCGTTGGTCGGATAGACCAGGAACAGGGGCGCCAGCAGGGCGCCCGCAAGCCCTGCGAGTGCCACGCCGATCGCGAACGCCATGGCGTCGAGCCGGAAGACGTCGACGCCCGACGTCTGCGCCGCCACCCGGTTCTGCGCCATCGCGCGCAGCGCGAGCCCGATCCAGGTCCTGGAGATGACGAGGTAGAACACGAGAAGCGCGAGCAGCGCGCAGACGGACGCGGCGACCCGCGCGCCCTCCATCGGCAGCGGTCCGACCCACATCACCGGCAGGTTGGTCTCGGGGCGGAATTGGTAGGGGCCGCCGATCACCACCGCGAGGCTTCGCAGCATCAACAGGAGCGCGATCGTCACGACGGTCGCGTAGTCGTCGCGCCGTTCCATCGCGCGCGCGTACATCGGCTTGATCAGGATCGGCTCGAGCAGGTAGCCGACGAGGAAGGTGCCGGCGGTCGAGATGATGACGGCGAGCCACCACAGATCGCGCCCGAGCGCATGGGCGACGACCACGTACTGGATGTAGCTGCCCAGCATGTAGAACTCGCCCATCGCCCAATTGATCATCCGGACGATGCTGTAGATGAACGTGATTCCCAGCGCCATCAGCGCGTAGAGCACGCCGATCATCAATCCGGCGATCAACGTCTGGGTGAAAAGCTCGGCACTGAACATCGGGGCCCGAACTCCGGAAGCTCAGGTCCGGGCCCCGACCATCGTCAGTTATCTCCGAGCGTGTAAGCCACCTCGGCGTCCGCCTGCGTCTGGTTGACCTTGGTGTATTTGAGAATCATGAGCGGCGGCGACCAGTTGTGCCACAGCGCACCCTCGGCTTGCGGGAACGTCACCGGGACCGACGACCATCCCTTGAACGAGCCGGTCTCGAGCGCCTTGATCAACGCCTTCGGTTCGGTGGTCTTCGCCATCTCGATTGCCTGGGCGAACACGATGGCGTTGGCGAAGCCGTTCAGCGCGGAGTAGATCGGCGGTTCGTTGTACTTCTCCTGGTATTTCTTCACGAACCACTCGCCGACATCGCTGAGCTTTGATTTCTGCGTATAGAACGCGATGAAGTGGACGCCGACGCCCTGCTCCTTGTGGAGTTGCCAGTGTTGCGGACGGCCAGGGGCATCGTACGACGTGACCATCGGGACGGTCGGCAGCAGGCCGACCGTGGTCGCCTGGGTGATCATGAGATCGAGCGGCTGACCGACGCCGACATTGATGATGGCATCCGGTTTGAACGCCTTCACCTGAAGGAGTTGGGGCAGCAGATCGGTGGTCGTGCGGTCGAACATGATGGTCTGGATTTCCATCCCGAGATTCATGCTCTTGTTCTGCGCCTCGGTCGCCTTCGCGAGGCCGATGCCGTAGTCGGTCGTCTCCGCCAGGACCGAGAGGCGCTTGAAGCCGTTCTTCTTGGCCCAGCCGAGCCAGGTGGCGGCGCGCGGTGGGTCGACCGCATGGGTGCGGAACGCGATGTCGTAATGCTTGGCGGTCACGTCGCCCGCGCCGGTCTGCGTGCCCATGGTCGGGACGCCCATCTCCTTGGCGACCTCGTTGACCGCGATGTTGACGCCGCTGTGGATGAAGCCGAAGACCGCAACCGCCTTCTCGTTCGAGACCAATCGGCGATAGGCCGCTACACCAGCCTCGTTCTTGCCGGCGGTATCGTGGATCGACAGCACGACTTTGCGGCCCAGCACGCCACCCTTTTCGTTGATGTAATCGACGGCGATTTCACTGCCGCGTTTGACCTGCTGGCCGAGCGAAGTCTCGCCCGGCGGAGACAGCGGCGTGATGACGCCGAAGACCATCGGCTCCTGGGCCAAAGCGGCGGATGCCGCGACTGTCAGTGCGGTCGCGATCGTCCCAAGCACTACGCGTCTGTTCATGGCATTCTCCCCAAAATCCTCAGGCGATGCGGCACTTGTGCCGGCTGTGCGCCGAGCCTCGTGAGTTATCTTCGCGTTTTGCGCGACCGCTGTCGAGGGCGGCCGAACCGCGGAAACCCGCACTCGCCGTCAAGCCGTCTTTCGCTCAAGCCGCGACCGCAGGTCGTTCATCTCGCGATAGACATTGTCGATGTCGCCGACGTGGAATCCCCCGGCGAGGCCGGGGCTCAGCGCGGCCAGGCGCTCGCGCAACGTCCCGGTATAGGTCGCGCGCCCGTCCGAGCCGACAACGAGTCCGCTGTCTTGTTCGTAGCGCAGATTCCACGCAATCGCCTCGCTGCGCGTGAGCGAAGCCGGGAGATCAAGGTCGATTTCACCCGCCTTGAACCGAACCGGATAGCCGCCAGGCAACCCGCGCGGTCCCGGGACGTGCCCGCTCCAGTCATGCCCACGTGCCATGGCGAGCATCAGCGGGACGCCGCTCGCACCGGAGATCTCGATCGCCGGTTCGCGAGTCAGTTGGACATCGGCAAAGCGCCGATAGACGTCGGCGACCTCCTCGCCATCGATCCAGACGCGAGCCGACGGCCCGCCACGTGTCTCCGCAGCGCGCCGCCACGGTGCGAGGTTTTGGTAATGCGCCAGCACCTTGAGCTGTTGACCGGATGCAAGAGTGCCGGCGAATGCGTTGGCGAGAATTGCGACGTTTCCGACCCCGCACGCGATCGGCAAATCGAGGGCCGCAATGAGGGGATTCACGACGTCGGCGAAACAGCAATTGATGAAATAGGCCTGCGGCCGCACCGCCTTGACGGCGCGCGCGACCGCAATTGAGAGTGGCGCCTGCAAGACGGCGGTCGCGCTCAAGCCGCCTTCGGCGACAAGTTTTGTCCAGGCATTGTCCTGAGTGCTGATGACGTTGCCGGTCTGCAACGAAGCCGCCTGGACAACCACTTTCGGCTCGGCTGCCGCAATGGCCTCGGCCGCCGCATTAGCGACCGACAAGTCGACTTCATGCGACATGAAGTGCGCCGGACGCTCGAACATGGCGGCGCGCGCATTGCCGGCGGTGCGGAGCCACTTGAGCCGGTCCAGGTTGCGGCCTGCGATCACGACTTTGACCGGAGCGGATGCCGTCGCCGCAATGTCGAGTGCGATCCGCCCCGCAAAATTGCCGGTTCCGAAAATCAGGATGTCGGCGCGATTGTCTGCCACGGGGACTCCGCCGCTGCGATGTACGTCTTTCGCCCCCGATGGTAGACAGCGCCATGGGTACGATCCACCACGACGTTGCAATTATCGGCGGCGGCCTCGTCGGGACGTGGACGGCGTATTTCCTCCGCAAGCGCGGCCATTCGGTCGCGGTGATCGAGAAGGGCGCGGTCGGCAGTCAGGCGAGCGGCGTCAATTTCGGGAACGTTCGCCTCGAGGGTCGTCATCCGACCGAGTTTCCGCTGGCGCTGCGCGCGCATGAGCAGTGGGAGCAGATCAAGCAACTGATCGGAGAGACATGCGAGTTTTCTCCCTGCGGCCACGCCTACCTCGCGCTGGATTCGAAAGAGCTGGCGCGGCTCGAGCGCTACCAGAGGGA